>NZ_JAVKEA010000225.1:0-11093 GCF_040221695.1 Coleofasciculus sp. E2-BRE-01
ATCCACAATGTTTTTTTCAAACAGGCTCCGTTTAATACATAGTGAGCCAAAATTGCTCGCTTTCCCCCACACCCCACACCCCATACCCCACACCCAGTATCCTATCGTGGGTAATGTGGCTTAAGTTGACACCCATGGGCAATGCCGTGCCCCTACAGGTAGCGCCTGTGCTGTATGGATTATCGATATAGGTAAAGAAAATCCTCGATTTGTTACCGCTAGACCCTTTATAGAAAGTAATGGATAAAGAGGATATGCTTAAAGAGTTAGATGTAGTAACATTAACGCACGATATTCAAGAACATGGACTGAACAGGGGGAGTAGGGGCGCGATTGTTCATTGCTATAAAGATGGACAGGCGTTTGAGGTAGAATTTGTCAGTGAAATGGGGGATACACTGGCTTTACTAACGTTGGAGAAAGCCGATATTCAACTTGAACGAGAAGCAATTCGAGGACAAGTTGGGAAAATTCTTGATACTTTACCCGCTGATTTATTGGTCGAGGTGCGAGATTTTGCTGAATTTTTACAACAGAAGCATCAGTGAGTTACTTCAGATCCCCGACTTCTTGCAGAAGTCGGGGATCTTGCTTGGATATACTACACTTCATCAACCAGCAAATAGGCTGTAAGTGATGGGGACTCACTGCTTTTTCATGTCACGAGCCATTTTGCGGAACATATCCATGCTAGAATCGCTAGAATCAGCGCGGCGGCGCTCAAAACGGTTTGGCTGTGATTCACTCACTGGTTGGTTTTGAGGAGCTGGCAGCGGTTCAGGAGTGGCGCTGATTTGTTTATTGGAACGGATGACTTGCCCAAAAGCAGAGGTTTCTACCTCCTGCTGTAAACCCTCCCCTAGGTTGTCTTTCTTTTTCGCAAACCGCTTCTTTACAGATGTGGGCGATCGCATATAGTTAATATCACCGAACGTCTTGGCGTCGTCTGGCTCTAAGAAGTAGGATCGCCGTTTTTGGGCTTCTGCTGCTTGTTCTGCTTCGTCTGTCTCCTCATCGACGTACTTGCTCTTTAACCCAAATAAATTACTCAGAAATCCCATAGCGAACTAATCCTGCCTTTAATTGATTACTTTTGTTACTTTATGTTAACAATAATTAATAATTATGTAAATGTTGTTCTAAAACTAGCTGAGTGAGGTAATAAACTGTGTAGTTCTTCTGCACTACATTGGTCAGGGATAGCCTGTAAACCTGTAGAGACGTTGCAGGCAACGTCTCTACAGGATCTATGTAGTTCAAGCCGCAGAAAATTTAACTGGATGGCACTAGCCGCTTGCGGAGGGATTCAGCTCGCCGCTTCGCCGTATCATTTTTCGGTTCATGCTTGAGCGCTGCTTCATACGCCTCTAACGCTTGAGCGGTTAGCTGCTTGCGCTCGTAAACGTGACCCAAGTTATTGAGAGCTGTCACATAATCTGGCTCTAGTTTTAAGGCTTCCTTATACTGGCGAATAGCAATATCGTATTGATCTTGGGCAAAGTAGGCAAAACCGAGAGCATTATGAACCGGAGCTAGATTGGTTTCTGAAGCATCCGGAGCTTTAAGTCCCTTTTGGAATAAAATAACGGCTTGAGCAAAGAGTTTCTTGTCCAGATAGATACTGCCCAACTCGTAGTAGTCTTGGACTGATCCTCGCTCTTTTTGCAGCTTTTGCTCCAGCTTGGAGAGGGTGCTTTCGATTTTACGGGTTTTGAACACTTGGCGAATTACTGCCAAAGCTGCAACGCCAAGCAGGACTAACAATATGATTAGATAAATTTGTGGCAGGGTTTCATCCATAATCCTGTGCAACTTATACGGGACGGGTTTCAATCTTTTATAATGGTAAACCCCAAGCGGCAGCACGTTCAGCTAACCACCCTTCGGCGTGCCAACGTTTGATCGCCTGATTGACTTGTTGTTGCAGTGAAGTATACTGCAATCCTTTAGGCATCACTATTGCCAAAGCTGCACCAGATAAGCGATAGGGGAGCAATCGATATTCTGGGTATTCCTGCACCCATCCAGTCAGAACCGTCTGATCAGCGGCAAAGGCGTTAGCGTCTCCCGCCTCAAGGAGAAATAGTGCTTCTTGGTAGGAGTCAACGCCGACTAATTGGGCATTGGGTAAAGCATACTTGATCACCGAGATTGTACTCGAACCCTTGAGAACCGCGATGGTTTGGTTGTCTAAATCGCTCAATAGATTAATTGAGGCATCTTTGGTAATAATTCCTGCACCATCCAAATAATAGGGGATACTGAAATCAACCAAGCGGGCGCGAGACTCCGTTACCGTTACTCTAGCGATCGCAATATCCACCTGATCCTCAAATACCACACTCAAGCGATCGCGATTTGTCACTGGCTGCAAAACAACAGCCTCTGGACTTCCTAGCAATTCTTTAGCCAGTCGTCGGGCGATATCAATTTCTAGTCCTTGTAGGCTTCCCGTCGCATCGCGAAAGCCCAAGGGACGCAAATTATCTTTTACCGCAACAATTAATTGACCCCGTTGCTCAATTTCTGCCAATTCAGCCGGATAAGCGGATGGAGGTTGTAAAACAGCCACCCCCATCAATCCAAGTGCCACACCGACATTAATAAACCTTTGGGCGATCATCGGTTTCATTTGAGATTAGTGATTGAGCAGCAGGGATTGGAGAAGTGTTGAGTGTGTAGGGGGGGTTTAGGGAATTAAAGCGCAAGCTATTGATGATAACCTTGGTTCAAAACCCGCCCTCATCTCCCCCTGCTCCCAGACGTGCCATGGCACGTCTCTACATTGCTCCCCCTGCTCCCCCTGCTCCCTCTGCTCCCCCTGCGATCTCAACCGACACACTCTAACGAACTTACTTCGCGCCTTGGCTAGCAAGTTCTACAACCTTTTGAAAGCTGGCGGGATCTAACACAGCTAATTGTGCCAACATCTTGCGATTGATCTGAATATTCGCTTTTTTCATCTGACCCATAAGCTGACTGTAGCTTATGCCATTCTGACGAGCGGCGGCATTAATGCGAGTAATCCAGAGGCGGCGAAAATCCCGCTTGCGCTTGCGGCGATCGCGATAAGCGTTCCGCAGTGCTTTCATCACCTGTTGATTGGCTGTACGGAAGAGTTTGGAGTGAGAACCCCGATATCCTTTCGCCAGCTTGAGAACTTTCTTGCGTCGTTTACGGGCGACGTTACCGCGTTTTACTCTTGTCATTGACTCTTCCTAATTGATACGAGCTAGATGGTTATTCGTCTAAAGCAGTCTAAAAATAGGGAAGCATCAGGCGCACATTATCGGCATCCCGTTCATTGACCAAGTTCAATTTCGACAGACGCCGCTTCCGTCCTGAGTTTTTGCGCTCCAGCAAGTGGCTCTTAAACGCCTTGCGTCGTCTAATTTTACCGTTTCCGGTGGGTCGAAAACGTTTCGCGGCTGCTCTACGGCTTTTCAGTTTCGGCATAAACAACTTTGAATAAGGACACAATCTATAATTGTACTACTCTTGCGGTCTATATCGTAAAGATTTAATCTACACCGGGCTATGTCAGGGTGAGAGGCAATATGGTTGGGTTAAGGGAAGCAAGGGCTGTAGGGGCGACCCGCCGTACTTAATTGGCATCACCCAACCCTTAATTGTATCGGGTCGCCCTAGACAAAAACCGCGATATTTTAATCATAAATGGCAACAATCTCGATAATTTTAGGTCAACACCGCCCGGTATTTTTAATACTCGCATAAGACGGTAGGGTATCAATAATTATCTGACACCGCATACATTAGATGAGGGCGAGTCGAGATACATTAATTCTCACGCCGCCTACGATATGCAGCGACTCGCCCCTACAACCATTGATTATAGTTTCTATCCAAAATCATAAAAACCTTTAAACTTAGTTTGGCGAGGGAGTCACTCTAGACAGTTGAGACTGCGCCGCTTCATAACAATCCAGCTTACCTAGATTACGGCAAAGTTGAGCCGCTTGCTGTAAATCGTCGATCGCGGCTAATCGATTTCCCAGTTGGGCTTGGGCTAACCCTCGTTCGTAGTAAGCTAAAGCATAATCAGGATTTCGTTCAATCGCTTGGGTGTAATCCGCGATCGCACCTAGAGTATCTTCGATTTCCTGACGGGCTACTCCTCGGTTATAGTAAGCGTCTGCCGCCTCTGGATTCAATTGAATCGCTACTGTATAATCCGTTATCGCCCCGCGACTATCTCCCCGACGCTGACGGGCTAAACCACGGTTTTGGTAAGCTAGGGCTTGATTAGGTCGTAAATTAATCGCGGTGGTACAGTCGTCAATCGCACCTTTTTGATTACCTAAATTAGAACGAGAACGACAGCGTTTCAGGTAAGCCGTGATCAGATTGGGTTTAAGTTGAATGGCTTGGGTATAATCCTCAATGGCAGCTTGTTCATGTCCTAAGTCGGCTTGGACTTGACCTCGATTCACCCAGGCTGGGGTAAAATTCGGGTCACGTTGCAAAACTTGGGTATAATCAGCCTTAGCCCCTTGGCGATCGCCTAACTCCAGGCGCAGATTTCCCCGTTGATAATAGGCATCAGCATTTTGGGGATTGAGTTGAATCGCCTGAGTCAAATCAGCCAAGGCGGACTGAGTTTTTCCCTGATTCGCGTAAATCTTTCCCCGATAATAGTAAGCTGTCGCATTTTGCGGCTGATAGGTAATGGCTTGAGTATAGTAGTCAATCGCCGCCTCAGATTGTTGTTCTTGTGCTTGGATTTTTCCTTGATGGAGAACGTATTGCGCCATTAGGCGTTGCGGAAGGCGCAGGGTATACGCCAGAACTAACGCCATGATTCCCACTAATCCGATAGCCGTGAAGATAACCCAGGGTTTAAACTGACGACTGGGATAGGTAACTGTCGCGATCGCCGGATTGATATCCGGTAACGAGGGTAGGGAAAATTGAGTAACTGTGTTCCTCTCCGGGATACGACTGAGATCCGCCAGCACTGTTTTAGCGTGGTGATAACGGTTCTGGTGATTATCATGCACCATTTTCTCCAGAATAGCGGCTAACTCTGGGCTAACTTGGGTGTAAGCTTGCCAAGCGCTGGTTTCAGGTTGACCCTGGTTTGCTTGTTTGAGTTCTGCTAACTCGCTAACGGATAATCCAGTCATCGCTTGAATGGCGATAATCCCCAAGGCGGACAAGTCACGATTAACGTGGAGGGGTTCTGGGAATGGTTTGGAGGAGTGATCAACAAAAGTCGGATTGGGGGGATTGGGGGCTAATTTGTGGAATGACTGGGCGATTTGGGGACTCAATTGGTGGATAATTCCCCAGGTTGTTAGCACTAATTTGTCATCTCCTTGGCGGCGGATAATTGTAGAAGGTTTGAGGTTTCCCAAAACTGCACCCTGTTGATGGACAAACACTAAGAGGTTGAGGAGTTCGTTTAATAGGCTAATCACCTGATTTTCGGTCAGCGGATCACCGGGTATGAGTTCGTCAGTTAAAGGATGACCGCGAATAAACTCTTGAACAAGATAAAACTGATTCGTTTGGGCAAACGTGGTGATCAATCGGGGAATTTGGTCATGTTGACCCAGCTTTTTCAGCAATTCTGAGGTTTTTTCCAGACGGCTGAGAATAGATGATCGAGTTGGAGAGGAGTTCGGCGGGAGTCGAATTTGCTTGACCACGCATTTAGGATGCTGGGGAGAGTGAATATCTACCACTAAATAAGTGCGACCCAATTCATCGGTATCCAGGACTTTAATAAATTGGTAACGTCTTGCTAAGAGTTTGCCCATATTGATGCACGCTGACGCTCTGTGCAAAAATTATGACACGAAAGGCAAAATCCCCATTTTTGAAAAAAATCTGTTATGATAGCACGACAGAAAAAGCTCCAGAGGCTATCTGGAGCTGTTTTGAACCCGTGAATGTAGATGAACCCGTGAATTAAGATTCAGTCGAAAGAGAAATTGTAATACATGTTGGACAAGATTGGCTACACATAAGCAGCCAATCTTTTACTTTTTGAGAAGCATTTTGGGTTGAGAGGGGCGGAGGGAAGCTGGGGGAGATGGGGAAGCTGGGGAAGCTGGGGAAGCTGGGGAAGCAAATAACCAATGACGTAGCTTGCTTCTCAAGGGAGCGAGTAGGACGAAGGACGAATGACAAAGGACAAATGACGAACATTTCTGTTAATTTTTCGTAACTTATTAGTGAGCCCAAATTTTTTATAAAGCTACACTTAAATTATACGGTTAAGAAAAAAAAGTTATGTTAACCTCAACCCCTCAGACCTCTACCCCAGTCCCTAAAGATAAATCATTGATCCTCTGGTTTGATCAAATCCGACTGGATGACCTACCCTTTGTCGGGGGCAAAAATTCCTCTCTGGGTGAAATGATTGGACAACTCACTCCCCAGGGAATCAATGTACCGACTGGGTTTGCGATTACGGCGTATGCTTATCGTTACTTTATCGAAAGCGCCGATTTAGAAGCCAAACTGCGCCATCTGTTTGCAGATTTGAATGTGGATGATGTGAGTAATCTGCAACAGCATGGGAAAAAAGCGCGACAGTTAATCCTCAGCATGGAGTTTCCCCTAGAACTGACCCAAGCCATTCGGACAGCATATCAGGAATTGTGCGATCGCTATGGGGAGGGAACCGATGTAGCGGTTCGTTCCTCGGCGACGGCGGAAGACTTGCCAGATGCGAGTTTTGCGGGTCAACAGGAAACCTATTTAAATGTAAATAGTTTTAAAGGCGTTCTGGAATTTACCCATAAATGCTTCGCCTCCCTGTTTACCAACCGCGCCATTGCTTATCGGGAACATAATGGATTTGACCACTTTGATGTGGCACTTTCGGTGGGAATTCAGAAAATGGTGCGGTCAGATTTAGCCTGTTCCGGGGTGATGTTTTCCATTGACCCCGAAACGGGATTCAAAAATACCGCATTAATTACCGCCGCTTACGGCTTGGGCGAAACGGTGGTTCAAGGTGCGGTTAATCCCGATGAATACGTAGTCTTTAAACCGACATTAAAACAGGGATGTCGCCCGATTTTGGAGAAACGCCTGGGAACCAAAGAAATTGAAATGATCTACGACGAAGGGGGTTCGAGACTGACCCGCAACGTGCGAGTCGCCCCCTGTGATCAAAAGAAATTCTGCCTTAAAGATGAAGAAGTCTTACAATTAGCGCGTTGGGCGGTACAAATTGAAGACCATTATTCCCAACGGCGGGAAATCTATACCCCCATGGATATTGAATGGGCAAAAGATGGGATAACTGGGGAGTTATTTATTGTCCAGGCGCGTCCGGAAACCGTACAATCCCAGAAATCAGCACAAGTTCTCAAAACTTATCAGTTGAACCAACGCAGCGAGGTATTAGTTACGGGGCGTAGTGTAGGCGCAGCCATTGGTCAAGGAACTGCCCATATTATTATGGATGCGTCTCACATTCATCTGTTCGAGCCGGGGGAAGTCTTAGTTACCAACCGCACTGATCCCGACTGGGAACCGATTATGAAAAAAGCCAGCGCCATTGTCACCAACCAAGGGGGACGTACTTGCCATGCGGCAATTATTGCGCGAGAAATGGGAATTCCAGCAATTGTCGGCTGTGGGAATGCAACCGAGGTATTAACCACGGGTCAAGGGGTGACAATTTCCTGTGCGGAAGGGGATGAAGGACGAGTTTATGATGGATTATTGCCTTTTGAGGTGCAAGAAACTCCTTTAGATAATTTACCCCGCACCCGAACCCAAATTTTAATGAATGTAGGTAATCCAGATCAGGCTTTTGGTTTAGCCGCAATTCCCTGTGATGGTGTGGGTTTAGCACGGTTGGAGTTTATTATTGCCAATCATATTGAAGTTCATCCTCTGGCGTTGATTCATTATCATCAATTGCGGGATGAATCGGTGAAAGCGAAAATTACTCAAAAGACCAAGAGTTATGCTGATAAACCTCAGTTCTTTGTCGATAAATTGGCGCGGGGAGTGGGGATTATTGCAGCGGCGTTTTATCCCAAACCTGTGATTGTGCGGATGTCTGATTTTAAGAGTAATGAATACGCTAACCTTTTAGGCGGTCAAAGTTTTGAACCCAAGGAAGATAATCCCATGCTGGGGTGGCGAGGGGCGTCGCGGTATTGTGATCCGAAGTATCGGAAGGCGTTTGCTTTGGAATGTCAGGCGATACAGCGGGTAAGGGATGAGATGGGATTAACTAATATTATTCCGATGATTCCCTTCTGTCGCACTCCTGAAGAGGGGCGTCAGGTGGTAGCGGAGATGGCGAAAAATGGTTTACCCCGTGGGGTGAATGGGTTGCAGGTGTATGTGATGTGTGAGTTACCCAGTAATGTGATGGAGGCGGATGAGTTTGCTGAAGTGTTTGATGGGTTTTCCATTGGGTCAAATGATTTGACGCAATTAACGTTAGGATTAGACCGAGATTCGGCGTTAGTGGCGCATATTTTTGACGAACGCAATCGCGGTGTAAAACGGATGGTGAAGTTGGCGATACAAACAGCGAAAGAGTGTGGGCGTAAGATTGGTATTTGCGGTCAAGCGCCTAGCGATTATCCGGAGTTTGCCAAGTTTTTGGTGGAGGAAGGGATTGATTCGATGAGTTTGAATCCCGATTCAGTGTTAAAAACGCTGTTGATGGTGGCTGAAGTAGAACGTCATTTGTAGGGTGAATTCGTAGGGTGCGTTAGCGAAGCGTAACGCACCGCACCGACTGTGGGGGAATCAACGGAGGTGCAACAATCTAACCGGAATAGTCGCCAAGAAGTTACAGGGAATAAGCCAAATAAATTTGTTGAAGCTCAAGGTTGGTATAAAGATGCCAATGGTACGATTATTCTTATCGCAGAACCAACGGTTGTGACACCCCACGAAACGGGTTCGCCATCGTTCACCTGTCAATAGTTAAATGGTTCGTGAAACCTTACCGAAATTGAATGTGGTTGACTTAAGTGAGGTTCGTAGTTGCGATGCGAGCGTTATAAATGGTGCGTTACGCTCCGCTAACGCACCCTACAATTGTCTGAGGTGTTTGTAGTAAGCGCTAAAGCGCTTGTGACCACCATAAATCTAAAAGGTTTAATGAGATGAAACGCCTAGTATCCTTATGTGTAAATAAAATATCAAAGGGCTGTGTTCCTCAGAAGTTTAATGGGTTAGCTAAATGAGAAATTTATGCCTTTCTCGAATCGTGCGATCGCTTGGGTTGGTCGTCAGTGATTCAGCGATTATGGCACTAAAGTGCCTACTACGAACGGTGCGATCGCTTCTCTTGGCTCTGTTGGGGTTAAGCTTAAGTTTGGGTATCCATACAGTAACTCAGGTAAGGGCAGAACTTCCCGCTACTCCGGATAATTTAGCCTTAGTACAAGTCGGCAAAAATCACTACGATACAGGAAAATTTACTAAAGCTGTACAAATTTTACAACAAGCAGCACAGGGGTATGCTGAGACGGGGAATACCCTTCAGCAAGCTCAAGTATTCAGTCTGTTGTCATTAACGTATCAGAAATTGGGACAGTGGCAAGCGGCTGAACAAGCGATTCAAACCAGTTTGTCTTTACTCAAAACTTTAGCTGAAGCCAATCCCATTGTCCGCGCTCAAATTCTCAATGCTCAAGGGCGTCTCCAACTCGCTACAGGCAATGCTGAAGCGGCTTTAGCTACCTGGGAACAGGCAGAAACTCTCTATCAGCAAGCGGGTGATCCCGTCGGGGCGATTGGCAGTCAAATTAATCAAACCGAGGCAATGCAATCTCTTGGATTATATCGACGCACCAAGCAACTTTATCAACGGCTAGAACAAGCCATTTTCGGGTTAGATAATTCACCCGTTAAGGTGGCTGGGTTACAAAATTTTGGGACTATTTTGCGACAAGGAGGGGATTTAGAAAAATCTCAAGGCATTCTCAGCCAAAGTTTAGCCTTAACCCAAACCTTGGGCTTGCCGCAACAGGAAAGTAAAATATTGCTAAGTTTAGGGAATACAGAGCAAACCTTAGCTCAACGCGCTAAAGTGTTTGAAAATTCCTCAGGCGAAGACTATATCCAAGCTGCTCTAACTCACTATCAACAGGCGGCAATGAAGGCGACGCTTCCGTTAACCCGAATTCAAGCTCAACTCAATCAATTGAATTTATTAATTGAGACTGATTCTCTATCACCGAATCAAGACTTATTGTCCTCAATTTCAGCCGGATTATCCACTTTACCCGCTAGTCGGGCTTCTGTCTATGCTCATGTTAACTTCGCTGAAAGTTTGCTCAATATGTCAGAACTCATGACACAGCAGCAAGGCACTAATGATAGTGTGGCAATCTTAAATACAGCGATTCAACAAGCTGAAGAGTTAGAAGATAAACGGGCAATATCCTATAGTTTGGGTACTTTAGGTAAGCTCTATGAAAAAAAACAAGATTGGACAAATGCCAAAACTGTGACCGAAAATGCACTCCTAATTGCTCAACAGATGAACGCGGCAGATATTGCCTATCAATGGCAATGGCAAATGGGGCGATTACTGCAAGCCCAAATCCAAGAGAGTTCTCAAAATCTGCCTGTTAATCCAGACGCGATCGCCTACTATAATGAAGCGGTTAAGACACTCAATAATTTACGCGGTGATTTAGTTGCCCTCAATCCTGAGATTCAGTTTTCCTTCCGAGAAACTGTCGAACCCGTTTATCGTCAATTCGTGGATTTACTCCTGCGTTCTCCCACTCCCAGTAAAGAACATCTGATCCAAGCCCGTAATATCATGGAAGCCTTGCAACTGGCTGAATTGGATAACTTCTTTCGGGATGCTTGTGCCACACCAGCAGCCGTGAATATTGATAACGTCGATCCTCAATCCGCGATCGTTTATCCGATTATATTATCTAATCGCTTGGATATCATTATTAAATTACCTGGACAAGATAACCTGCGCCACTAAGCTGTTCGGCATTTAAATAGGGTATAATTAAAATAGGAAATCCGAAAAACGAAAAAAATATGCCAGCCAAAAATTATTTGAAACCCGCTCAAAAAGAAAAATTACAAGTTGCTCTAAAAACCGAGAAAAATGCAGA
>NZ_JAVKEA010000226.1:0-11180 GCF_040221695.1 Coleofasciculus sp. E2-BRE-01
TCATCAGGAAATTTTATCATCTTTGTAGCTCTTTTAAAATAGTTAAGTGGCTATTTAAGTTTTTTGCTGATGGTCAAATATTCGATTTTCCAAAAACTTTTCAGTATGGAATTTTGCCACAATCTATTTAGGATTGCTATACATCGGCACTGATAGAATGAAACTTATCTAAAATTGCGTTAGCGGAACCTTCCAAGTTTCCTGGAGCGAATGAGTAGTAAGCTTTACGGATAGCCTCTATATCAGTACAGCGTTCTAATTTCCTGGTATCTAATTCAATTTGTGCCGCTTGAGCAGCCCAACGCTGGCGGCTGGTATTGAGGTATTCGATGGCAGCATTTCCTTCGACTGGGTTATGTTCCATTACTAGCAACAGATAAGTATCCAAACCCAACAAAGGTAAACGTTGAAACTCGTCCCAGAAGGCAGAATGCCAACGCAATAAACTGTCTTTACTTTTAGGGTTTCGTTTTTCAAGTTGATGGAGCAGAAAATTCCATATTGATAAAAAGGGATAAAACACAATAGGTCGCCACAAGTTAAACGCGATTCCCATGCCTAATGCAATCACTAAATTAAAATGTTTAATAATGGATATTTTTTCGGGTCTTCCGGACTTAGTGTGCTAAATTATCAGTTTTAATGAGTCAGAAGATTTTCCACACAAGGGCTGTAGCTTTTGATCGCCTCAAAATAAATTGAAATTCGGGTAAAAACGGTTAAAGCTATTGCTGTCCAATACTTGGGCAAATATAACTAACAATTTAGCACACTAACTACGGAAGACCCATAATGTTCATATTTTGTATTTTTACTAGGGATGTATTATTACTATTATATCTGTTGCGACCTATTTAGGGCTGCTATATTGGACTTGAACATATTGACCCCGAGGGAGCATCCCATTTTGGCAAATAGGCAGGAAGGGCAACTATTTAATTCGCGATATAAACTCGCGAATTAAAATGATGATGTTGGCTCTCGTTGTGTGATATCGTGTCCGGTCAAACACCCCGAATAAAAATGCCTGAAACCCTTGTTATTACGGTATTGCAATTATGGGCAATCGTCAGGACATGATATGATCTCGTTGTGTGACCGAATTGGGGATGGGGAAGAGGATGAATCGCTCTCCACCTTGATTGAGCGGGGATTCCAGCCAATCTCGTGCCTATTACCAGTGAAGAGCGATCGCGCGAAGACTTACAACAGATAAGATAGCAATCCTAAATAGGTTGTGGCCACTTTAAAAACTGTGAGCCTTGCTATACCTGGGTTTCAAGTTTTTCACTTGTCACAACTCAAAGAGGATTGCTAGAGTATATTTGAACGACTTAAGGTGGCATAATACAGAGGTAAATGTTCACAAAGTTTACTCATGGACCAAGCCGAACGCCTGGAACTGGAAGCTTGCCTAAGACGAGCAAGTGAGATTCTGTACAACAATAGTGATACAGACAGTTTGGAAACTTTAGCTGACATAGAAGTTACAGTCAGGAACCAGATATTAGAACACGTTAGTCCCCAAATCGCCCTTTTTTTATCACCAAAAAGACCCAAACCCGACGCGGGAAAACCCGAACCCTAAAAAGCTGCCTGGGAAAACTGAAGATTACGAAAAAACAAGCAGATGCTTTAGGGATAGAAGCCTATACACGCCATAGCCCTTTGCTGGAAAAATGCTGTCTTCTTTTAAGCGCCAATGAATCTTATCAAAATGTCGAGAGTGATTTGTATTTGTTAACGGGGCTAAAAGTTGGTCATTCCACGCATCATCGAAAAGTGAACCAAATTGAATTACCACTTCCGGATCTAAAACAAGGGTTATCAGAGATAAGCGTTGATGGCGGGAAAATTCGCTTGAGGACGAAAATAAAAGGAGAACCGAGTTTTTGGCAAGAATACAAAACAGCTCGCTTACAAAAGGTTAATCAATTATCAATTTTATCAACAAGAGCAAATTTGTTCAATTGGCAGCGGAGCCGTGGAATCAGCCGTCAAACAAATCAGCCACCGTGTTAAGCTAACTGGCGCCCAGTGGCTCAAAGAAAACGTGGCTAACATTTTACAACTTCGTTGTGCTTATTTGAACGAACAACTGGCTATTTAAGGATCTGAAATACCGCCCATTTTTGAAAGATTCGCGAGCTATAATGGCGAATATATCGTCATGGAGATAGAAAAATGGGCAGAAGAGTTTTCCGAAAGTCACAACAAGATAAACTTGAGAGAATAGCTCGTTTACAGAGGGCAATTGCTAGTCTTGAAACCTACCAAAGTTTCTTTGAGCGTCAAGGGAAACTTGCCCCGGCAGATGCTTGGGTAGCGCGTTATCAAGTCCGACAGTCCCAAAAAGTTTACTGGTACTACAAACTACAGGCTAGTTCACCCACTTTTACAACCACAAGTGACACACCTAAGTTAAGTAAATATAAGCATTTAGGCAAGGCAGGAAGTGAAGCCCATGTCGCTTCTGTGATGTCTGTCGCCAGAAGAACGATAGTGTCCGAATTGCAAAAAACAATTGATTCTCTAAAAAATAGCTTACTAGATATTTCTTTCGACTCTGAGCAAGAACATATTTAATTCCAGTCATGATTCGCGACATTTACTCGCGAATAAGTTTTTTCTTTTTTCCAAAATGGGATGCTCCCGACCCCGATGATTTAAAGAATTGAAGATTCTGTCCGCTACCTGACAAGTCTTTGAGCTAATTTTCTAATGCATCATTTTAGCTGGGTCACGCCACTATAGATCCTTTGCGTAAGTCCTAACCAAGCACTATTGCCTGTTGCACTACCTCACCGCCTCGATAGAATGAAAAGCAAAGAAACATGAATAAACGTAAGGAGTCTGTAATCAGCTATGCGAATGCTACATACAATGCTGCGCGTCGGTGACTTAGATGAGTCACTCAAATTCTACTGTGACGTGCTGGGAATGAAACTATTGCGGAAAAAGGACTATCCCGGCGGGGAATTCACCTTAGCGTTTGTCGGCTATGGCGATGAATCTGACCATACCGTGTTAGAACTAACCTACAACTGGGGTGTTGGCCAATACGAGTTGGGTGATGCCTATGGTCACATTGCGATTGGCGTTGATGATATTTACGGCACCTGCGAGCAAATCAAGGAGCGGGGTGGTAAAGTCGTGCGGGAACCTGGTCCAATGAAACATGGTTCTACTGTCATCGCTTTTGTTCAAGATCCCACGGGTTATAAGATTGAGCTAATACAATTAGGGACTCAAGGCTCAGCCAAACCTCAAGAAAAAGCTGCAGCCGCTAGTCATTAACTAGAGCTTGCTGCACAAAGCCAAAACCCTTATCAAGCAATGCTTTGAGCCATATTGACAATTGACTTGGTGCAAGGAAATCTGGTAATATCGTTCAAAATCCTTGCATCATGATCAGGTAGATGTACCGAAAAGTTGAGAATGCCCTCAGGGAAGCCGAAGATTTTGAACTCCCATTTGAGGGAAAGTTATCACAGGATAACCGTTGGGTAATCATGGCTTCTTTAGTACCTTGGGAGGAATTTGAAGAGGAATACGCCCAAAACTTTTCTCCGGACATGGGAGCGCCAGCGCTACCATTTAGGGTAGCGTTGGGTTCATTAATAATTAAGGAAAAATTAGGAATAAGTGATAGAGAGACAGTCGAACAAATAAAAGAAAACCCTTACTTACAATACTTTATAGGAAAAACGCATTACAGCAGCGAAGCGGCTTATGACCCATCACTATTGGCAAGATTCAGAGAAAGGATAAATGTAAATTTAGTCAACCGAATAAATGAAAAAATGGTGATTAATCCTCAGTCAGAGAATGAGGATGAGCCTAAAAAAAAAGCGCGAAAACAGAAAAGCTTTCAAAAACTGGGTCAGCGAATAGAAGAAAACTAATATTAGATGCAAGTTGTGTGCCAGGAGATATAAGTTATCCCAATGATTTAGGGATATTAAATCAAGCCAGAGTAAAAACGGAAAAAATAATAGACAGTTTATATGAATCCCGTCAGGGTCAAATAGAGAAAAAACCCAAAAGTCATAGAAACCGAGGCAGAAAGGAATACTTAAAAGGAGCCAAAAAAAAGAGACAAACAAGGAAAGAAATAAGAAAAGCTATAAAAAAACAACTGCAATACATAAAAAGAAACTTGGGAAGTATAGACGCGCTAGTCAAGGCAGGCTCTACGCTTGAGGCGTTGAGTCGTACTGAATATAAGAACCTGTTGGTGGTTAGCGAAATATACCGCCAGCAAGCATGGATGTACAATAATAAAGTTCATAGGATTGAGCATAGAATAGTAAATGTAAGTCAACCCCATATCCGTCCAATAGTTAGAGGCAAAGCGGGAGTCCCCGTAGAATTTGGAGCCAAAATATCGGCAAGTGTAAGAGATGGATACGTGTTTTTAGACCGTATCAGTTGGGATAACTTTAATGAATCTGCCGATTTAAAAGCTCAAATAGAAGCTTATTATAACTACACAGGAGTATATCCAGAATCTGTTCATGTGGATAAAATATATCGCAGCCGAGTCAATCGAGCCTTCTGTAAAGAAAAAGGAATTAGAATCAGTGGCCCTCCCTTAGGAAGACCGAAAGCCAATGTCAGTCAAGAATTAAAGAAACAAGCCCACTCGTGACGATAGAATTCGCTGGCTTTATTGAAGGAAAATTTGGTATCTCAAAACGTAGATACAGTTTAAGTCGCGTCATGGCTAAACTGCCTCATACTTCAGAAACAGCCATTGCTATTACTTTCCTCGTCATGAATCTGTCTGCCCTGCTTAGGCAGGTTTTTTGCCTTTTTTTATGTTTCAAAAACAATCAGGTCTTTTTCGGAGTCACTTTATTATTAAAGCTTATCATTAGCCGGATTGTTAACAATAAAAGCTCATGGTTGCTGTCGTCTTATATAACTACTTAATCCATCAGTTGTGTTTCTCCGACTTATTCAGCAGACCCTAAGTAACTAAACCCGCCCCGACTCAGGTTTATAGACTTCCCGTGAAACGTTAGATTCTTGACATCCTCACCGTTAGGAGTTTGGTAACCAAACCCCTACCCTAGAACCTAGGTGGCAACATCTGCATCACTGCGATGCTCAAATTCGGAAACTGTAATGGAGAAATCCGATCATTTTCCGCCAGGATTATCTCTCGCTGATACCCTTGTGGAGTCGGTTCTCGAAAAACGTGCAGTTGACGTTGCTTGAGGTTTAGCACCCAATACTCTTGAATGTCAGAGTTGGCATAATCCTTTGCCTTAATACCGCAGTCTGTATTGAGTGTTCTATCGGCAACTTCAATAATCAAATAAATTTCTGAGGGGTGAGGATGATGATCTAGGTAGCGTAAGACATCGGGCATAACCACCGCCACATCAGGTTCAGGTTCTGAGCGATCGCTTAATGTTACGGGAAGTTGCGTCCTGACTAGCACTTGTTGTCTTAAGTTATCTTCTAACAGCAATCGGGTTAGGGTAATGGCTGTCGCATGGGGCGTTCCTTGGGGACTCATTTTTCGGATAATCTGTCCAGCTATTAATTCGACGGGTTGATCGGGTGATAAAATGCCCACTTCTACCATCCGGTGATAGTCTTCAACTGTCCACAGGTGTAGGGGGATTTGGGTTTCGTGTTGGCTTATTGGCATCAGTTTTATTTAAGCTACCTGTAGGGGCACGATATTATCGTGCCCTACCATAATCAATGGCGTGTGTGCTTAAGTCCTACATTTATAGCACTACGGGGTACGGAAAGGACATTTATCTGTTGCCTGTGACACACCGAGCGAAGTCGAGGTGTTGCCTATTCCCTGTTCCCCATTCCCTGTTCCCCGTTCCCTCGTCTCATAATTTTATCCGACGACTTAGAGGATAAGATAACAGCTAAACCTGTCTTTTTCCGGGGGTCGATTGAGTATATGTGGGTAACGCTGAGAAAACAACTCTGGCAATGGCGGGGTGTGTTTATTGCTGCTCCTACTGTAGCGGGAATCGTTATCGGGTTACGCTGGGCGGGATGGCTGCAAGAACTGGAACTCGCCGCCCTGGATCAATTTTTTCGTTGGCGTCCCCCTGAAGCGGTGGACTCACGGATTGTGATTGTTGAGATTGATGAGCAAGATATCCAAAAACTCGGCAACTGGCCCCCCTCTGATCAAACCCTTGCCCAATTACTCAATAAGCTCAAACAACAACAACCCAGAGCCATTGGTTTGGATCTATATCGGGATTTACCTGTAGAACCTGGGCATCAGGAATTGGTCGAGGTGTTTAAATCAACACCGAATTTAATTGGGATTCGTAAAGTAGCGGGAGATGCGGAGGGAACAGCCGTTAATCCACCACCAATGCTGAACGAATTGGGTCAGATTGGGGCGAATGATTTGGTTGTGGATAGTGATGGTAAAGTGCGTCGCAGTTTACTGTCTCTGGGAACTCCATCCGGGGACATTATCCCTAGTTTTAGTACGATGTTGGCTTTGACCTATTTAGATGCAGAAGGGATTACGCTTGAGCCAATAGATGATAAAGGAACTCAGTATCGGTTAGGTAAAGCTATTTTTACCCGTTTTAATCAGAATGATGGGGGTTATATCCGGACAGATGCGGGTGGATTTCAGATAATCTCTAATTTCCGCAATCTCAGGCAAGGGTTTCAGTCGATTTCGTTCACGGATGTCCTAGAGGGAAAAATACCAAAGGATTGGGGACGCGATCGCGTGATCTTAATTGGGATTACGGGTGAAAGTGTTGCCGATAACTTTTTCACACCTTATAGTCGCGGGTTGGTGAATCGATCAGCCGGGGTGGAAATTCATGCAGATGTCGTGAGTCAGATGGTGAGTGCGGCGTTAGCAGGGCGTCCGCTGATTCAGGTTTGGTCAGAACCCTGGGAAATCTTGTGGATTGTAGCTTGGACGGTAGTGGGGGCGATATTGACCTGGGGACAGCGCTATCGGGGGGGTGTGACTGCGCGATCGCCTGTTAAGGTGGTAAGTCTGATTTTAGTGGGCGGTGGCTTGGTGGGTGGCTGTTATGGGGCGTTTTTGCAGGGGTGGTGGATTCCTGTGGTGCCGCCGATTCTGGGGTTAACCGGGTCTGCGATCGCGATTATCGGGTATGTGGCTTACGGTGCGGGTCAGATGCGCCGCATATTTGGTCGCTATATCGCTGATGCGGTGGTGGCGAATTTGCTAGAGACGCCTCAAGGATTGCAGTTGGGTGGAGAAAACCGTCAGGTTACGGTTTTATTTTCCGATTTAAGGGGATTTTCGGCAATTTCTGAGCGAGTGTCACCGGAGATGGGGGTGAGGGTGATTAACCATTACTTGGAAGTGATGACGGATGTGGTTGATCAGTATCAGGGCGTGATTAATGATTTCATGGGTGATGGGATGCTGATCATATTTGGTGCGCCGATTGAGCGAGAGGACGATTGCCAACGCGCGATCGCTTGTGGGATTGCCATGCAGTTGGCGATGGCAGAGGTTAATCAGTACAATGAAACCCTAAATTTGCCGCCTTTAGAAATGGGAATTGGTATTCATGGGGGAGAAGTGTTGGCGGGGAATATTGGCTCACAAAAACGGGCAAAATATACAGTAATGGGAAGTCCGGTTAACTTGGCGTCTCGGATTGAATCCTATACCGTTGGTGGACAAGTTTTAATTTCTCAGGAGTTGTTGAAACAGATGGGTTCAATGCTCAGGGTGGATGGGGAATTGCAGGTTCACCCCAAAGGATTTGCCGAACCGATTACGATTTATGAGATTGGTGGAATTGGGGGAGATTTTAATTTAATTTTGCCGAAACCAGAAACTGATTTTGTTGTATTGAGGAATAAACTTACAATACAGTATATAGTTTTAACGGGAAAGCATTTAGGACAGGAATTCTGTCAAGGCACAATCGTAAAATTATCGGCAAATGGCGCTGAGATTCACACCCAACGGTCTTTAGAATTGTTGAGTAATCTCAAGATTAATTTAGTGATGGGTACAGACAAGGCAAAAGGATTGGGAGATATTTACGCGAAAGTCGTTGAAAAATCGGTAGATAATCCAAATTATTTTGGTATTCGATTTACAGGCATTCCGCCAGAAATAGCAGCCGTACTTTCTTATTTACGTCAGTCGTATTCAGATTGAAATAATTATTCAGAGTACAGGCTCTTCTAGAATGGTTATAATTCTTCTTGCAATGCAATGCAATACAGTGCATAATTAAATAGTACGGCTGCACTTTAACCAACCCTCCACGAAGAACCTGTCTTATGAGCAAGGAAAATGTAACGTTTCGACTTGATCCAGATAAGAGAGCTGCACTGGATGCCATTGCTGCTGGTATGGAGCGTAATTTGACCTATGTGCTAAATCAAGCAATCAATGCTTACCTAGAAATGCATCAGTGGCAACTGCAAGAGATTCAGCAGGGTATCACTGAAGCCGATGCTGAGGATTTCGCTAGTGAACAAGAGGTAAGCGCCGTCTTTACTCGGTTGACCCATGGAAGTTAGATGGTTACGCAAAGCACTACGCAATCTTGAGCAGCTTCATGCTTACATTTGCGAAGATGACCAAGATGCTGCAACAAGTACTGTTGTGAAAATTCAAGCAGCGGTTGAGCAGTTAGCAAAATTCCCTTACATGGGAAGAACCGGGCGCGTTGAAGGGACTAGGGAGTTGGTCATCTCAAAGACACCCTATTTTGTCGTCTACCGAGTTAAAAATAATCAGGTACATATTCTCCGTGTTTTACATAACGCGAGAAAATATCCTGATCGCTAAACGTCTGGATAATCAGTAATTATTTTTATGGGGACGCTGTTTCCGAAACCTGGCAATTGACCGAATTTTGCCAACCGCCATGAGGTGTTCCATTGGGGACGTAAGCCGTCAACACCACATTCCCTTCCTCATCAATAATCCAACCTTGGGCTTCAATAATTTGTTTGGGAGGATGGTTAATTAAATCATTTTTTCCCTCGGCTTGTCCTTCTATTTCCTCATCTTCTTCCCTGGCTATCACCGTGCCAAAATCATCTTGTACCAAATCAGGACTGAATAAATCCGTTGGGTTTTCAGGTAAACCACCTCGTCCAGTAATAGTAAATTGATTCTGACGATTACTAGCAGCACAGGTTCGGTTAATTTGTCCAGAGGGATCAACAAAAGTGCTGGGGAGTTGAGTTAGTCCGCGACTGGGATCAAG
The DNA here is from genome assembly GCF_040221695.1 of Coleofasciculus sp. E2-BRE-01. Lineage (NCBI taxonomy): Bacteria > Bacillati > Cyanobacteriota > Cyanophyceae > Coleofasciculales > Coleofasciculaceae > Coleofasciculus > Coleofasciculus sp. E2-BRE-01. The sequence goes on from NZ_JAVKEA010000226.1 coordinate 9,225, forward strand.
GGATACATGAAGTGTGATTTCACCAGGATTGCCAAACTGAGAACTGGCATCAATATCATTGGTGCGATTTTCCTCAATAGCTGGACGTTCTTCAATGCCAAAGATGCCTTGACTGGTGATGGTGATGCGACCTCCTTGTCCGAAAAAGGCATTGGCGGTGATATCACTATTTTCATCAGGTACAGCAGCGATAACATCAGCATTTATCGTGATGTTACCCCCATCTCCACCGGCTTGAGCAGTGCCTGCGGTAGTAGAGATTCGACTGCCTTCACGCAACAGCAAAAAGCTGTCTAGTAATAGTGTAATACCGCCACCTGTGCTACTGGCAGTTTCAGCTATAAGGCTAGCTTTATTATCAAAGGATAAGGAGTCAGCGCGAATCTCGATATTGCCTCCTTGTCCAATGCCTTGACTATTCACAGTGACTCTTGCACCATCTCTAATCAGCACGGATGTTGGATTGTTAATGAAAATACTGCCGCCGTTGCCGCTAGAATCCTCCGTCGTATTAGCGAATAGTCCACTATCTGTCCCGATCAGTATAATTCTATCCCGTACTCTCAGATTAATATTCCCCGCATCTTGACGAGCTTCCGTCGATGTGAGGAGTTGCCCTCCATTGACAATCTCTACAGTATTAGCTGTCACAGTAATATTGCTACCCTTACCAGCAGAGGTTATAGCTGACACCTTCATACCATCCTGAACCAGCAAGTAGCCCGTGTTAATCGTCAAGTCACCAGCATTGCCTGCTATTCTCGTTTGGGTAAACAGTCCACCACCAATGAGATCGCTAGGAATAAAAGAGCCAAGGCGACGACCATCGACAGCACCAATCAGTTGCACTGATTCCGATGCATGAATTGTCAAATTCCCTCCATTTCCTGTGCCAAACGTACTGCTTGCTGAAATCTCTGCCCCATCTTGGAGAAGTAACTGCCTAGTGTTAATTGTCAAGTTACCCGCATTTCCTAAGCTGCTAGTTGAACTAAACAAGCCGCTAGGGGAGCCATTATCCGCAGTGAAGCCAGTCACTTCCACAGACTCCGAAGCTCTTATGACCAAGTTACCCCCTTGACCTCTACTAGGTATACCTAAAATGCTAGAGCCACTCTGAGTTCCCATCTGTGCCCCACCTCGAACAATCAATCGGCCAGTGTCAATCGTAATTCCACCAGCTCGTCCAGTCCCACCGATAGTAGAGGCAAAAATGCCTGTAGGAACCAAAACTCCTGCTGGAGATCGAAGAACTTCCACAGATTTAGAGGCTCTCACTACTATCTCGGCTCCAGTTCCCTCACCCAATGTAGCGGCTGCAACGATTGCTCCATCTCGAACAATCAACTGCTTAGTGCTAACAGTGATATCGCCTGCCGCTCCAGTAGCATTACTTAACGTTGAAGTGATCAAACCTGAGCCAATTGCTTCCACAGATTCAGAAGCACGGACGCTAAGACTTCCCCCCGAACCTTCTCCAAAGGTAGGGCTAAAGATAATTGCTCCATCTCGCAGAATTAATTCACCAGTATTAATGGCAACTACACCCCCTAAACCTGTTCCCACCGTTCCAGTAAACAAGCCAGTACCAGGATTAAAGGGACGAATTTGTCCAAATAAACCACCTGCGATAAAAATTTGTTCAAAGTTTTCAAATCCAGTTCCTATCAGTTCAACCAACTCAGAAGCATCCACTGTTATTCCCTCACCAGCTTCTGAACCCAGAGTAGTCGCGAGTATCTGGGAACCCTCTTTGAGAATCACGCGCCTACCAAAAACTTGAATTTCACCGCCTCCCTCACCACTGGTATTGATAACGGCTTCATTAGTCAGTGAAATATCTGCTCGTGTTAAATCATTAGGAATATTCAAACTAAGATGGTTATCGTCTACATTCAACGCGACTTCACCGGGAGCGGCTAATCCGGCTAATTCTACTCGACCCCCTAAGGCATT
>NZ_JAVKEA010000227.1:0-12007 GCF_040221695.1 Coleofasciculus sp. E2-BRE-01
GAGGTTTTTTCGCCTCCAACAGACAATTCCATCCTGACACCCGACACCCGACACCCGACACCCGACACCCGACACCCGACACCCTTGCTCAACCGAGCTTTCACCTTAAGTTGACACCAATGCACGTCGGTGCGCCCCTACGGTTTGGAGGATGTTAGGCTAATCTATCCAATTCGGTGTACTAGCGGGTTAATACTTTCCCCCGTTAAGCGGACACAATGTAATCCGAATCAATCGCACTCACCTGATTCGCATCCACTAATGCCTGATACACCATAGCCGCCACCTCACCACGGGTAGCCGCTTTGGTTGGATCTAGTTTTTTGACATCAGGATGATTCACCACAATTTGTTTCTTCGTTGATGTGGCGACTTCCTCCTTGCCATACTCCGGAATATCATCACTATCCTCGTAAAAATCTAAGGCATTATCATCGGATTCTGATAATTCTAATCCATTCACCAAAGACACCAGAACCTGAACCCGTTCCACATCATCTCCCTGGCGGAACATATCACCGGGATAACCAGACAGAAATCCGCCGCGATAAGCTTTTTGAATCACATCCTTTGCCCAAGATTGATCACTAACATCCAGGAAGTTTTTGGCTTCCCGTTTAGGTTCAGGGTCAAAGGCTTTAACCAATAACGCTGCATATTGGGCGCGGGTCATTTTTTCATTGGGTTTAAATGTACCATCGCCAAACCCGCTAATTAAGCCTTTGTCGAGTAATCCTTCAATAAAGGGTTTTGCCCAGTGGTTTTGAATATCAGGGAAGGTTTTACTGGCGCTAACAATATAGTCTGAGTTAACTTCACTCACCTGATTCGCATCAACTAGCGCCTGATACACCATCGCCGCCACCTCAGCGCGGGTAGCATCTTTTGTCGGGTCAAGTTGTTTCGTATCCGGATAACTCACCACAATTTTTTTCTTGGTTGCCGTGTTGACTTCATCTTTGGCATAATCCGGAATAGCGGCGCGATCGCTATAGGTAATCAACACCGTCTCATCGCTTGCCGATAACCCCAATCCATTCACTAAAGACACAATCACTTGCGCCCGTTGCACATTATTATTGGGTTTAAAGGTATTGTCCGGAAAACCCGATAGGAATTCGCCGCGATAAGCCTCTTGAATCACATTTTTTGCCCAGAAATCATCAGCAACATCGGTGAACTTTATCCCATCCCGTTTAGCCGAGGGATTAAAGGCTTTCACTAATAACGCCGCATATTGAGCGCGGGTCATTTTTTCATCGGGCTTAAATGTGCCATCTGTAAAACCACTAATTACTCCTTTGTCAATTAATCCTTGAATAAAGGGTTTTGCCCAGTGGTTTTGAATATCGGCGAAGGGATCCGGTGCTTGACCTTCATCATCATCGTCATCACCATTTCCACCGCCACCATCGCTGATACTGCCTTCAATGTTAATTGATCCACTCACTTGATTAGTCGTCAACTGATTTCCCCAAGACAGCAGCGTATTTTTGCTGGAGTTGAGAATCGCAAACTTGCCGTTGTTGCGAAAAATATTATTACCCGGATCGTCTTGGCTTTTGCCTAAATCAGGCTCAGCATTACCTGTTACAGCAATACCGTATTCTTCATTATCTTCAATGGTGTTATCTCGCAGGATAGGTTTAGAATCGACAGAAATTCCCACTCCGAATCGGTTTTCGGTAATAAGATTATCTACAATTCGCGGCGTCGCCTCGCCATCAATACTAATACCGTAACCTGCTCCTTTACATGTATTATCCTTAATTTCTCCTTGAGCTTTTTTGGTAAACGAGATGCCATTGCCACCGTTATCAATAAAGTCATTATCAACAACGTTAGGTTTAGCCGTTCCGGTAGCTAAAACCCCTTCGCGATCGCATTGAGTAAAGGTACAGTTTGTTATAGTTGGATCAGTCGATTCGATCCAAATCCCTGTGCCGCGTGTGGCTTTATTCGTCACCGTGACACCGCGCACTTCGGTTGTATCTTCCAGTAAAAGGGTTATATTTTGTTTAGCCAGCGTGGGGCTAATATACTCGCCATTCCCTTCAATTACAATACCATCGCCTTTATTCTGTTCATTGCCTACCAGTTTGACCCCAGATGGGACTTGCAGTGGGAAAATCTCGCCACTCGTCGCATTATAGGTTCCCGCCGTCAGTTGTATAGTTGTATCGGCTTGGGCTTGTTGCAGGGCTTTGGACAAGGTTTTAAAGGGAGCAGATTGGTCACCCGTCGCGCTATCGTTTCCGGTAGCGGGATTAACGTAAAGAGTTTGAGCCATAATGTAATCTATCTATCGAAACAATAATTGGAGTATTGACTTGAGATAATGGTGAATGTTTCCCAGCGTAAGCTCAACTTGTAGCCAAAATCATCCTTCATTAGGGTGAAATCTAGCTACTCACGGTTCCTGAAAATGACCTACTTTTCACCTTCAAATCACTTTCTCAACTTAAGTTGAGAGACGTGCGGGTTAAGTGGTTTCTGCCAAACCGGAGTCAGCTTGCTGATCAGAAGTCCAGGTTGGGTAGTCATGGCTGATTTGCAATTGGCTGTGCTGGTTAAGGATATATAGAGATGTGCGATCGCGGTTAAAGGATTCTTGGCGATGATTTGATCGGCTCGCATCCCTTACTACGATCACGGCGCTAGAATGAATATAGCTTGACCTCCCGGAAAACGATGGCTTTAGAACCCTGTAAGGTGTGTGGTTCCCTAACTAGCACGAATGATGAAATTTGCATGATTTGTGGCTATCCGGCGAAAGGACGCCCGAAGACGATTTGGTTAAAGTGGATTGCGCTGATTCTGGCGCTGGCTATTGGTTTACCTTTAATTATCGCTACATTTCAAAATCTCGTGAGTTCAGAGACGCCGATTCAATCCGTACCCTCTGAAAGTAAGTAATACCGAGTTGCGCTCAAACCTAGTAGATAGGAAAAGCTGGGGAAGCTGGGGAAGCTGGGGGAGCCAATGTAGAGACGTGCCATGGCACGTCTGGAAGTGTTGCCTATTGCCTATTCCCTGGCGCGTAGCGCTATATCTGCATCTCGATGAGAAGCCGATGAGTTCTCAAAGTTTTCAGTCCTAAACTCCGATAACTACCCGTTTGAATGAGGATGTTGATTGACACTCTCCGCCCTATAAGGACGGAGATTCTTCTTTCATAAACCCGGCTTGCTTTGACAGGATTTCTCCAATCAAAGTAGAGGTCGGGTCTCCAGAAGCGTTCGGATTTAAAATCCAAGTTCCGACATGCCCTGCCGTACTTAAGGCTATTTTCAGAATATTGATGGCGGCGTTCCAATCCCGATCCAAAATACATCCACATCGACAAATGTGAGTTCTAGTGGACAAGGATTTTTTAACTACTGTGCCGCAGTTAGAGCATTGCTGAGAGGTGTAGGCAGGATTAACCGCAATGGTTATTTTGCCAAATTTAACTCCAAAATACTCTAACCATTTTCTGAACTGATACCAACCTGCATCATTAATCGATTTGGCTAAACAATGATTTCTGACCAAATTCTTAATCCTCAAATCTTCATAAGCAACCAAATCGTTAGATTGGACTACGCAACGTGCCACTCTCTTGGCATGTTCTATGCGCTGCCTACTTATTTTGAGGTGTTTTCGCCCTAATCGATTAATGGCTTTCTTTCGGTTGGCTGAGCCAATCTCAGTGCGTGAAACTCGTCTTTGAAGGAAGCTTAGACGTTTCTCGCCTTCTCGATAAAATCGCGGATTTGGCTCTTTGTGACCATTGCTATCGGTATAGAACTCTTTGAGTCCCACATCTAAACCAATGGCTTTTCCTGTCGGCTTGCTTTCTACTTTGTTTTCAGCGTTAACCAAAAATTGAACATAGTAGCCATCTGCACGACGGACTAACCTCACCCGTTTTATTTGATCAAGTTGGTAGAAATTTAAGTCCCACGTCCCTTTGAGCTTGAGATTGCCAATCCCTTTCTTGTCCGTGAAGGTTATTTGTTTTCGAGTTTCAGAAAGCTTCCATCCGCTAGTTTTGTATTCAACTGAACGGCAGTTTTTCTTAAACTTTGGATAACCCTTCTTTCCCGGAATAGCTTTTTTGCAATTACTGTAGAATCGAGCGATTGACGAATACGCCCTGTCCACAGCCGTTTGACAAGCATGGCTATTTAAGTCCTTGACAAAGGAAAACTCAGCTCTTAGCGCCGTGTTGTAGCGATACAAGTCTTTTTGTCCTACGCCTCGGTTATCCATCCAGTAACGGATGCATTTGTTGCGGACAAATTGAGCGGTTTGAATCGCTTCATCGATCGCTGAGTATTGAGTTGTCTTTCCTTGGCCCTTGAACTCAAAGACCAACATTTGACGTGGAAAAAATCGACATCAATATTTTAGCACATAAAAGTCGTCCTGGAAGGTGTTCCTGAGCCTGTCGAAGGACGAGGAGCCTGAACCCATTATTTTCGGTCAAATCGATTATCCTCTAGATCCTAATGCACATCTGTGAATGTCCCTACACAAAGCCACTACTCTCTCTATTCTCCGATTACAACAAAAACATAGACAGGATGTATTCGGCTATTGATTCCCGGAACGCGATCGCGAAACGGTTCATCTGAGAGAAGGAGACTAATGATGCATTATCAAAAATATACGGATGAATCCTCAACCCGCTTATCGCGTCTCAAGGTATTCAATAGTACATACGCTCTAGATGAAAAGCAACTGGATGGAAATCTGCACGATGTATCACTGACTAACCCGGAATCGATTCCTTTCTTTGAATTTATTCCGGCGACACCGAAATCGCCGCAGCGAGTCTTCGGGATTGTTGGTGTGGTAATTCTCTTGGCGGTATTGGGGATAAGTGGCGCGATCGCCTTAAGTAGTTGGACAAGAGGAAACGGCTCTGTACTAAGTCTTGTAAATAGTCCTCAAACCCTGACAAAGGACAAATGACAAAGGACAAATGACAAAGGACGAAGGACAATGAATGAACATCATTATTATATTGGTTTACTACTTATCTTGCTGATATTCGGGTTTGAACTCGTGGTTCAGTCAGCCGATATCAACGCCGGATCACGAGTGCGATCGCGTTCCTCTTGTCAGGAAGATAGTTTATTAGTTAGTCGTTGAGATGGAATGGGATGAATCAGCGTTACTATCGGATTTTAGGATTAAGTTTATTCCTGGTTTGTCTAGGACTCCTGCTATGGACAGGTTTTCAGCTAACTTTCGGTATTGAATCTCAATCCGTCGCGATTCCGATCAACGCTAAACAGAATTTAATCACTCGCATTTATACGCCTAAAACGACACCAAAACCCCAACCTGTGATGATTTTATGTCATGGGGTGAATGCCAGTAAAGAAAGCATGACCCCTTTAGCCATAGAATTAGCCAGACATGGGATTGCAGCCATTCCCTTTGACTTTGGCGGCTATGGAGAATCCTATTCGGTGGGGATGCAAAATAAATCGATTAACAGCCTAGAAGCCAGTACCGTCGCTGATGCCAAAGCCGTCTTAGATTTTGTGCGATCGCGTTCGCGAAGCGTGTCCTCGGACGCAAGCGTGTCCGATATGGACGTATCGCATCCCTCCCAGTTTGATTCTAAACGTATTGGCATTGCGGGTCATTCCATGGGGGAAACCACGGCATTAAAATTAGCTCAACTTGAGTCTCAACTACAAGCCACGGTTGTCCTGAGTATCAGTGGATTTGCCACACCCACAATTCCCAACAATCTCTTCCTGGGTGTTGGCTTATACGAACAACTGAATCCGCCGTCAGAGTTGCGCCAAATGTGGCAAACGGTTTGTCCGGATGGTATCTGTAATAATTTTAAGAATGGAACCGCACGTCGGTTAGTTATCTCCGATACAACGGATCATTTTACTGCACCCTACGACCCAAAATTAATCCGTCAAGTGATTCGTTGGACACAACAGGCTTTTGATCTACCGCTTCAAGAGAAGCCTTTAATTGTTCCCTGGTTTATTGTTGGCGGGATTGGTACAGTTAGCGGCAGTATTATGGGGGGAGTTTGGCTAGTTCTGCGTTGGCAGAATTCAAAGCCTTCTCTCTCTAACCCCCTTTATACCCCCCTTTCATTCCCCCCTTTCAAAGAGGGGCTAGGGGGGATGGAGAAAGGATCAAAAGCAAGAATTCGATACAGTGTAACTGGATTTTGGGGGATTGTTTTCCTTATCTGCTGGATAGCTGGAACGAGTAATCTTTTAGTCTTGTGTAGTCTGCTGCAACTGGTCAGTAATTATAGTTTGCGTCATCCGGGAAAGATTAGCCAAGCGGTACGAATTACTGGATTGTATGTCGGTTTAGGGTTAGCTGCTTTCTGCTTATCGGGTTTACTTCGGGGTGCAGTTGAATTGTGGCATCATCCTTTATCATGGTTCAAATTTCCCCAATTTTTACTGCAATGGATTATTTTTATTGTTTATAACTATGGCATCGCCATGAAAGTGGCTATTTTAGAGACGTACACGTTCACGTTACAACCAAGTTGGCTCTTGTTTCTGATTATCGGATGTGAGTTAATTCAACCCGGTATTATTTTAACCGGGGTGGAAAAAGTAGGGATTTGGCTAGTGCAATGGTTACGTCGTCCGCTAACTGTAACTGGCTTGGGAAAAGTCTCTGGAAAAGACGCCGGATTAATCGGAGTTTTGGTAGTGTTACTTATTGTTTTATTACATCAGCGCCGTGCGGATATTGGTCAAGTTGCTAGTCAGGGAATCGCCGCACTGGAAGTGTTTGGACTATTGCTGGTGTTACCGATTGGGGTGGGGATTTGGATTGTGCGATCGCGCTGGTTTCAGTATCTGGAACATCGGTTAACTTAAAACGAATGCCACTGACTTTAGAGTTTGTAGTAAGCGCTTTAGCGCTTCTGGCACGCTTCGTGCCTACTACGAACCCAGATTAACTCAGCGACATTTAACTTAAAACCCCTCACCCCCAGCCCCTCTCCCACCCAGGGGATAGGGGAGAATAAAGGCGACTTTAGGTTATGTATTTTCAATGAATAATAGAGAATAGTAAGATTATTTTTAGTTCTTTTTTCTCTTGATAAAAGAAGAAGAAATTGATCGGCTGTCCGGTTCCTCTTCTCCCATGAAATAAAAGCGAAGTATCCTCTGTCTTTTATCCGTGTGTTTAAACTTAACCTTAACCCCTCACCCCCAGCCCCTCTCCCCTTGTGGGAGAGGGGAGAATAAAGGTAACTTTAGGTTATGTATTTTCAGGGAATACTAGAGAATAGCAAGATTATTTTTAGTTCTATTTTATCTTGATAAAAGAAGAAGAAATTAATGCGCTGTCCGGTTCCCCTTCTCCCCCCGGTGGGAGAAGGGGTTAGGGGATGAGGGGGAAAATGCCAAGAAGTAGACAGACACCTCCTTAACTTGACACCAATGGAGGATGAGGGTGTCCAAACTCCCCGCGAATTCGACTCAAAACCCCTGCCAAATTCCTCTCCACCTCCTCACTACTCACTCGCACAAATCGTAATCTTAAAGACTCCAAAACTTGCTGTCGTTGCTCATCCAAATATTTCTGAGACTCATGAACTCCACCATCAACCTCCACAATCAACCGCTCAGACGCACAGAAAAAATCAACGATAAATCGCCCGATGGGTTGCTGACGCCGAAACTTTCGCCCCTCTAGCTGCTTTTTCCGCAAGGCTTGCCATAATATTGCCTCACTCGGCGTTGGTTCCTTGCGAAACTGACAGGCAATTTCTATCATCTTCTGTTCTAATTGTCTGGGAACTTCCCATCGCTCTACATTTTCAGTTCTTTTCACGGCGTTACCTCTCAAGAATAAATTGTGTAGGGGCGGGTTTTACTACTATCTTCTCGGTTACACCCCGATGTAACTAAACCCGCCCCGACTCAGGTTTATCTCTCCGAGAAGGCTTCACCTACATTCCTCAACCGCACCTACACAGTTGGCTCGGTTTCTTGAGAGCTAATCGGTATCTTTGCCCTCAAGGATTGTTCCCTTAAGATTTGCTCCTTCAAGATTTGCTTCTTCAAGATTCGCCTCTTCAAGATTTGCTCCTTCAAGATTTGCTCCTTTAAGATTTGCCCGTTTCAGATTTGCCCCTTCAAGATTTGCCCTTTCAAGACGCGCCTGTACAAAATTTGCCCTTTCACAATTTGCCTTCACAAGATTTGCTCTGACAAGAATTGCGCCGAAAAATTTTGTCCATTTAAGGTTTGTCCCCACAAGATTTGCCTGCAAAAGATTCGCCCCTATAAGATTTGCCCCTTCAAGATTTGCCTCTTCAAGATTTACATTGTCAAGTCTTGCCCCCAAAAGATAAGTTCCTACAAGATTTGCCCCTTCAAGATTCGCGTATTGAAAATGTGTATTGACAAGATTCGCTCTTTTAAGATTTGCTTTTAAAAAATTCGATTCATAGAAATCTTTGAAGCTAAGTAAGCAACCTGGCAAGTCTAAAAAACTTAAGCAACTCAGACAAAACATATTTTGACTAACTCGTTGTCCGTGCAGCCGGGAAATCCAAGTGCCAAAAGCATCTGGAGAATGCCATTTAATTTCCGATAGTTTCTTAGTCAAACGCGCACAACTATTAAGAACCGCTAACAAGGCTTCCTCCGCATTGCGGGCTTGTCGGTTTTCTTCCTGAAAATTAGGTCGCGGTTCTAGCTTTTCCATTGGCATTCCGTGGCGCAGCATGAAACCAATCAGATGACAAAGAGTATCCTGCCACTTTGCTACATCCTCTGGCTTGTTTTGATAATGCAGCCCCATTTCATCTAAAACAAACTTAAATAAATATTTATCCATCGCCGTAGAACCACAGACTAACACCCAGCGATGTAACGCCCGACGCTCATCCCAATCTTCATAAGGATCATCATCGCGGGCTTCTAATTTGCGGTGGATATACCGCACTTCTTCGACTATGCGTCTGGCGGTTAAATATTCTCCAAAACTTTTGTGGGTAAATTCAAAGGTTTTGTCCCATGAATCATTATGTCCACTTTGACGGAAATAGAACGCCATCATCAAGCGAGTAATGCTGGTTTTTGCATCATCTTGAAACCCTTCTTGAAATCGCTTGAGCAGATTTTTAAGATTGCTGTTGTCACAATGGCTTTGAATGTCTCGCACCGTAGTTGTCCGCCCATTCCCATGCCAAGCAGCGAGGGCAATTTCTTCGAGAATGCGAATAAAATCTTTTTCTTCAATTCCCTGAATCGCTCTATGTTGATGTCCTGCCCACCCTCGCTCATAAATGGCTTTGAGTAAGTCATTATAAATGGCATTCAAGTTAGTGTCTTTAGAAAAAGCGAGTTCTCCCCGTATTAAACTGAGAGCCACCAGATAATTGAGCAAGGGTTGAGCGGTAATTTCAGTTAAATTGCCTTGGTTTAACTCATTGGGTAAACCCGTATAGCCATAACCACTCACAGCACCATAATTTTGCCACCAATTCTGGCGCTGATCTTGTTCTAGTAGCTGGTTCGTATCAACATAATTTTTCCGCTTATCTTCAGGTACAAAGTAGGGTGAAACGTGCAGGATTTGTCCTTCTTTGCGAAAGTCGGTTTCATTTGCCTGGACTGCCAATTCTCGTCCGGCAATGAGTACCTGTAAGCAGAGTTTTTGCTGGTTTAATCGGTCAACGGTGCGCTGGACTTCTCGGACAAAATCTTGGGCAATTTTCTCAGCAATTTTTCCCTGCATGGCTAACTCATCCAGTCCATCAAAAATCATCAATAGACGAGATTCGCGATAGTCTGGCGCTAGGGGATTGTGCGGTAAGATGCCGTCCATCTGGACAAATTTACCCACGGCATCAATTAAATCATCGGCGGGATTAAAATGATGCAGGGGAATAAATAAAACCCGAATCTTATCTGTTTCTGCTAAGTTGGCGGCAAACATTTTAGCAAAGGAGGATTTGCCACTCCCCGGACTGCCACTAATTAAGCGAATGGCATCATCTTTTTTGGCTTGATTCAGCCAGGTTTCTAGTTCTTTGTCTAATTCAATGACGACGCGCTCAAAATTATCACGATTGGTCAGTCTCGGTTCTACTTCTTCAGCCTTTTGTCCCTCAACTTTACGCTTATAGTACGCCCGTAGCGGTACATAGACGCGCTTGAGGCTAAAGGCTTCTAAAAACATCGGTTCTTCGACCTGTTTTTGTAGCCAGGTTCCATAGCGAAACCATGCCTGAAGTCGGTCATTGGCTTGGGTAAACGGAGTATCTAACTGTTCTTTGAGTCCAGCATAGTCTTTAGCATGACGCCTCCACTCATCGTGTAATGCGGCGGCAAAGTAGATGGGGAGTCGGTCACTAATAGCAATGGCGTCGGCTTCACTGAGGTTACACTGCTTTAACCAGTCCATAAAAGCAGGTTTAACCGCTTGAATGATCGGGTCTTTATCGGGATGGTTAAAAAACTTTTGGTTTAAAATTAAGTGGCTATTCTCTAATGCCTGTTTAATCCCCTTTTTTAAGGGTTTGAGATTAAAGTGTTTAGGTTCAATTTCTGTTTTCTCATCAACCAGATTCTTAATGGCTTGAAGTAATGAGCGCAAAACCAGCCACCACCCTTTTTCACTGGCATTTTCAGCTAAACCCAGGGCAGATAGGGCTTCAACCCCATCCCCGGCTAAACTATCCCATTTGCCAAAAAAGAAATCAATACCTCCTTTTCCTACGGCTTTTGAGAATTCTTTTAAGTTGAGTTCCATTGGTTTGTGAACCAATGCAGTCGGCTTGCTGATGGGGAGTCCAGATTTGTTTGTCATGATGGGTTTAGGGGAATTGTTACAGGGTGATAATGTAGAGACGTTGCATGCAACGTCTCTACAGGGTATCGGAACAGGGAATTTTGACCTCGGAACACGGCATTTTGACCTCAGCAATTCCACCTTAGCAGGTGCGTTACGCTGACGCTAACGCACGATGGCGGACTGACACAGCTAAAATAGGACTTTGTTTGTAGTGAGAACTTTAGTTCTCTAACGCCTAGCTGGAGAGGGCTAAAGCCCTCTAAAATAGGACTTTGTTTGTAGTGAGAACTTTAGTTAGCTATTTTACCTTGGCTGGTGCGTTACGCTGGCGCTAACGCACCCTACGAATCTTCAAATCAAGTCGATGAGAAGTCGATAAGTTCTCAGTTATGTTCTCAAAGTGTTACCTGTTTTAATCAAGGTGTAGAGTTAAAACCTAATCTCATGGGTAGGAAAACTGGAACAGATGCAAGTAGCGTAGGATGCTTTCTAGGATTGATGTTACTGATAGCCGGATTTCTTTACATAGTTGCACCCATCTTTTTGAATCACAGTCATAAACATTCCCAATCAGAAGGTAAACAATATATTGGTTCAATGAATCGCGCCCAGCAAACTTACTACTTAGATAAACAAAAATTCAGTGGCAATATTCCTGATCTAGGTTTGGGTATCAAAACTGAAACCGAAAGCTACACCTACTCAACTCAGATAACTGATAATGCTGCATTTAACTATGGCATATCTCGTAAGGACAACGTTCGGAGTTATGTCGGTGGTGTTTTTGTCGTTCCCGCAACTGACGTTGATGCTGCATCGGATGAAATAACTACAGTTGCTATTCTATGTGAAGCGGATACACCGGGTTCAATTAAGCCTGTAGTACCTACCTATCAAAATGGTGAACTGGCTTGCGGTGAAGGGACAACAGATTTATTCAGATAGGAATAAGTTGAACAATTATCCAACTGCTTCGTTAATTTAGGGTTGCTTACATCAATGAAGTATTTAGATAAGGGCGCAACCCCTCTCCCACGCCAGCCCTCACCCCCAGCCCCTCTCCCTACGGTGTACACACAAGTGGAGTCTGAGCAAGTTTCCACCCCAGGAAAAGCGACTCAAACTTCCGCAAACCCTTGACGAGAGTGGGCATTCCTGGAGGACGTTGGGAACGATAACCCGACCATCCTCCCAGGCGTGCAAT
>NZ_JAVKEA010000228.1:0-4429 GCF_040221695.1 Coleofasciculus sp. E2-BRE-01
TCACAGATTTTTCCCCAAGAGTATTAAGAAAATCTTAAATATACATGGGTACGAATTGAGAAGAATAATTGGCTCAAACGCTTACATAGTCACGGTTTAGGCTTCTATCCTCAATCGGGATGGGGGGAACTTCAGATTAAACCTTCCACCGCCCGAAAACTATGGAAAAACGCTTCAACCGTATTTCCTTGCTCAAGTCGTACTACTCCTAAATACGCCGCTTCATACCCTGTCCACCACCAGTTACACTTCTGAGTGCGTTCCTGAACCTTTTGCACCAATTGACTATCGGGATACTGTAACACCGTCTGAGCAAACTGATCAAACTTCGCCGAATTCCAGAGAATCACCGCATCTAATAATAGTTTGACATTCGATGTTAAATAAGGAGCCAATATCGCTTTGACGCCGGAATAATCATAGCGTTCGAGTAAGGTTTTTGCCTCTTGTTGGCGAATTCCCTGTAGGTAGGTTGAGCGATCCAGTATTTTGGTTAAGTTCTCCTCTCGCTCACTACTAACTAAAAATTTAACGTGTTGTCCAAATCGTAATAAAGTTTCAAACTGAACCCCTGAAGAAATCGCCGGGGTTCCGGCTTGATGGCTGACGTAAATTGTTGCGGTTTCAGGAAAGTCAAACTTCGCAAATTTTGACTGAATCAGTTTCAAGACGCTATCCCAATCATCTAATCCTTCGGTGGGGGATTCAGGTTGCAGTAAGAGGGGTTTGAGTTGCGCTTGAGGGAGTTTTTTTTGGAGATAGGTTCCTATAATGGGCTCTAAGGTACAGGTGTCTTGCCAGTATGCTGACTGTTGTGATAATCGTTCCGATGGACTAAATACGGCATCCTGATCGGTAAAGATTAAAATAATTTTGTCTATTTCTATGTTTTTGTGCTGGAGTTTTCCGACAAAGTTATGGAGTAAGGGAAAGGCTAAATCGTCCCAATAATCCTGTGCCTGAGATTGACTATAAACGGTACCCATGACTCTCCCAGGAACTAAAAAGCGGTTATCAGTTCCTTCGGTTGGTGTAAATCCGCGATTGTCTAATTGACGTCTGACATTTCTGAATAGCCTTGTCCAATGATCTTTGGTTTGCAGTTGAACATCACTGTTGCCTATTGTAATTATCCAAATATTCATAGTGGTTCTTGATGATAACTTAGGGGATAGGCTGTCACGCATTTAAATTGGGAATGGGTAGCGAGCAAGATGCTCGCACTACAAGGATTTCGCAATTCTTGACATTATGGTTTAAATGCCGAACAGCTTAGGGCTTGGTCATTGTTATTTTCATCACCAAAGGCGGTTGAATTCACTGGTTTTGTCCAGAAATTGCAACAATTGGTTGCTGTCTGCTGAACCATCAGGAAATAGGGTGAGTAATTCAATGTATTCATCGTTGAGACGAATCCGTTTACCTGCCTTTGTCTTCACATATCGCGGATACATCCGATGCCAAATTCGCCCAACTTGACTCTCCACTCCTTTTTTAGCTGCCCATCCGGTGAGTTCGGTGTTTTTAATCGACTGTTGATTAAAATAAGCGCCATGAAACCACTTAACGGCTTGACTATCTTGCTGATTTTTGGCAATGCGTCCCCATACCTGTACCTGATTCCGATGCCAAGTCTCCCGCCAGTTTTTCACGTAACTATTGGGTTGATAACCGACTGATTTTAGCCACGCGATCGCATTCTGTTGGGTTTCGTCTAAAAATCGAGTGACTAAGGCTAAGTTGGGGACATTATTCAATACCCAGAGTTTGTTGGATTCGGGTAAAAATTCCCAGTGACAGCCAATCATGGGCTTGTCCCCGCGTTTAAAATAACTGGAAAAAAATCGTCCATGGTGAATCCGACGCCAAGATTTACCAAATCCCCCCAGTAGGATGGAGAAGCGTAGGAGATACCCTAAGAATTTCCGTAATTCTGGGGAAATCTCACCGATTTGTAAGAGTTCTAATTTGCCTCGATTTAGGGTATAAGTTGGCATGGAGATGGGTTTATGATTGGGTCGATAGATATGTCGATCGAATTCGATATCCCCCTCATCTACGGTAAATAAAATCCCCACTTTCCCGACTGTGGCTTCTCCCTCAATTCCCCCCCAAAGGCTTTGGGTTAAGGTTTGGGCTACGGTTTCATTGGTTATCCCAGCTAGGAGGCGGAGGGTATGTCCACGTAATCCGGCTTTGAATAGATTGGGGCGAAATTCCCCGGTTTTATTCAACAGTTGAGACAGGAGTCCCTCTCCTTTCAATTCAGCCGAGAGAATCCGGCGTTCTGAGGTGGAAAGTGGGATAATTAAACCGTCGGGATTGACTTTATCGACATAACCATAGCCTGCACTGACCCGTGAACCAATCCCTGATAATAGCGCCCGTTCCCAAATTTGCCATATTTTCTGCCATTCTGATTGACTCAGGGAATCTCTACTGGATATGCCAAATTTAAATCGGGATTGGTAGAGAGAAATTTGCACATTGGCGCTATGGGTTGCGCCATTATCCATGACTTGATAGGATTGCTGACCATGAACCACATCAACTAAGCGATCGCGGTTTGCCCAGGTTGCCATATCCACCGGATAGCCGCCATGAAAGCGCAGGATACCGGGAAGGGTGCGGCTGTTTCCTTCCGGGGTAATCTCTTGGGTGCCACAATAGCGATCGCGTTCAGTATCGGTTAAGCAAGCGCGACGGAATGCGCCTTTCATGCTGGAACCGGGGAAAAAAGGTAATCCTTTCGCACCCATGATCGGACGAATCACGTCTTCATCTTGACCGCTATTGGTGATTAAGCGCCAGCGAATTTTGTAGTCTTGGGTTTCTACGGAGTCGCCAAATTTGGGTAATTTTACTGTGGGTGGGAGGGGGCGACGTTTCCAGATGGGAATGGTTTCGTCAGCCTGTGTAGGCGCTGGGGGACATCCGGCTAACCATTGTTCCACCCATTGTGACGCGGGTTCAACATTCCCAGCATATTGAATTTTACCGCGATCGGGTATTTGGGCTTGAAACATTAATGGAATACGATTGGCGTCTGTATTTGTCATGGTTTGTTTATCCTAGTGCAAGAAGGCAGAAGGCAGGAGGCAGAAGGCAGGAGGGGAGAAAGCTTATACAATAAGACGGGAGCACCTTTTTTTACTGGAGAGTTACTTCCGCCGCACTGATCTAGGTACTTTAGTTCCTTAAAAGGCTTGATCGTGTTTCTCAAATCGATAAAAATCATGGGTGGCGTAAGCCTGATTCCCCTAAATTTTGGGGAATTGCTTGCTATATTTTCCAGCACTAAAGTGCTGACTACGAACTACTAAGCTGTTCGGCATTTAAACCTTAATGTCAATAATGGCGAAAGGATGGTAGTGCGAGCATCTTGCTCGCGACTAATACCCAATTTAAACGCATGACAGCTTATCACGGCGTCACTTGATCAACCTGATTGTCCCTCTTAGATGGCTGATAACGTTGTGACCACCACACTATAGAATCACAGAGTTGAATCAGTACAGATAAGGCGACTTTCCGCTGATTGTAATCAAAACTCCAAAGAGAATCAGTGATGCGTTTAATCTTGTCTTTGTCTGTCGGTTCAACGGAATCAGCGGGGAGTTCAATTCCCCCTTGGGCTAAAAGTTGGCAAAATTGCTGCCAAGTATCTGCCCAATAGTGGCTGGCGGCGGTGGGGTAGTAAACGTCTTTTTTCTTCTCATACAACCGCAATTGTTCTCCCCAAAATCGCTCAAGTCCATAAGCGGCAGCGGTTCGCATTTTATAGGCTTGGTTATGAGCGCCTTTATCACAATGCTCAAATACTAAGTCGTGGGCAATTTTATCTAAGTTGTAGGATTCAAATGCCATGGTTTATACCTCCTTGAATGTTATCTCACAGTGACCAAAGCCAATGGATTCTAAACCGCCAAGATAGATATCCCCTTGATGACTTGTGCCGAAGGGTTGCCAGGATTTGGCTTCAGGTTTGGCTTCACTGGAGTTTAAGTGTTTGATGGCAATGGGAAAGACTAGAATAGTTCCTTCGGGTAAGGCTTCTGTATTGAAAAATGCTTTCCCTTTGACCCGTTTCTGATCCTTTTCCAAGGCGACTCGACTTTGCCGATATAATGCCATATCGTGAATCATGCCAATTTCATCATCGCCGACGATAACGGCGGGAAGTTCGTTACCGAGGGGAAACCAAGGGGATAGGTTTTCTGTGCCTTCAACGGTGAGAAAGCCAAAGTTAAAAAATAATTTCTTTTCTCCCTTGACAGGAAGGGCACTTAATCCCGCATTTCTCACAAACTAATTTGAGAAGATAATTTTAAGGGGAAAAGTAGAACTTTTCATGCGCAGAATAGAAAAATTCCAGATTATCCAACAAGATTAACTTAAAATTGCCAACCCTTACCCGACGTATTTGATA
>NZ_JAVKEA010000229.1:0-19042 GCF_040221695.1 Coleofasciculus sp. E2-BRE-01
AGTATTGGACAGCAATAGCTTTAACCGTTTTTACCCGAATTTCAATTTATTTTGAGGCGATCAAAAGCTACAGCCCTTGTGTGGAAAACTTTCTGACTCATTAAAACTGATAATTTAGCACACTAAGTCCGGAAGACCCGAGATATCGTTGTCGAGATGGTTGGACAATGGCGACATCGGGTTGGGGTTCGGAATCAGCCAGGGTAATTGGATGAGCTTCTCGCACCACCGCCAATCCCCTTAACAGTGAACGTAGATAGTGAACACCCCCTTCGGTTGCATAGCTATGGATTGGTTCTTCTGTAGGCATTTCTACGACTTCTCCTTGCAAAAGTTCGACCCGACGGTGGTTGAGAATACCAGTCTCAATGAGGCGATGATAGTCGGTGATTGTCCATTTGACTAGAGTTGTCATGAGTTGTGTCAATTCAGTAACAATAAACCATTTAGCTCCTATAGTACGATCGCGAATCAATGGGGATGCGGTACGATAGAGCATTTGCTTGTTAAAATTTCTGTTAATTCTCGTTTTAGAGTGTCATGGCTGATACCGTTCTCGACGTTCGCAACCTGCAAGTCAAATTTAAAACCGATGAAAAGGAAGTCCTCGCTGTTGATAGGATTAGTTTTCAAGTGAAACGGGGGCAAACCCTGGGTATTGTCGGTGAGTCGGGTTCGGGGAAGTCAGTCACCTCACTGGCGGTGATGGGGTTAGTGTCAACGCCGGGTAAAATTACTCAGGGAGAGATTTATTTTAAACCTCAAGCCGATGGCGCTCAACCCATTGAATTGCTGACGCTGAATCAGGAACGAAAACGCTTGTTTCGGGGGGGTCAAATTTCGATGATCTTCCAGGAACCGATGAGTTCCCTCAACCCCGTCTACACAATCGGGTTTCAGCTTATTGAAGCTATTTTACAGCATCAGGACATATCCCAAGGCGAAGCACGGCGTCAGGCGATCGCACGGCTGCAAGAAGTGCGGCTGATTCCCAGTGATCAGGAACTTAAGCTGGAGTATGAGCAAGAAAATCCTGACGACGCCGCCACAGATCGCGTGATCAGTCAGTACCTGAATCAGCGCAAACAGGAAATGCTCAAGCGTTATCCTCACGAACTATCCGGGGGTCAATTGCAACGGGTGATGATTGCCATGGCAATTGCCTGTGATCCGGAGATTCTGATTGCGGATGAACCCAGCACCGCCCTTGATGTTACCGTACAGGCGGCAATTCTGGACTTGCTGCGGGAGTTGCGGGATCAGCGAGGAATGTCGATGATTTTCATCACCCACGACTTAGGCGTAATTGCTGAAATTGCCGACAGTGTAGCGGTGATGTACCGGGGAAATATTGTCGAAAGTGGTGATGTCTGGCAGATTTTCTCTCATCCCCAGCATCCTTATACCAAAGGATTATTAGCCTGTCGTCCGACATTAGAAAAACATCTCAAATACTTACCCACTGTGGCTGACTTCATGGAGGAGGTGACGACAGAGGAGGGTAAGGTAGACATTCGCGAAAAATCCCCGACTTTTGATCAGGAAAATGGGGCAAAGGTTCAGCGAGATAATCTCGCCGTTGCTGACGCCTCAGCCTCTCCCCTACTTGCCGTTAAAAATCTCCGAGTGGGGTTTCCTATATCCAACGTATTTGGCAAAACTAAACGCTATATTATGGCGGTCAATAATGTGTCCTTTGAGGTTTACAAAGGAGAAACGTTGGGACTCGTGGGGGAATCGGGTTGCGGTAAATCCACCCTTGCCCGGACGTTATTGCGTTTAATTGAACCGATGGAGGGTAAGGTAACCTTTGACAATGAAGATATCACCCATATTAAAGGCAAGCGCTTGCGGCAAATGCGGCAAAAGATGCAAATTATTTTCCAGAATCCCTTTAGTTCTCTTGATCCTCGGATGAAGATTGGGGATGCGGTGATGGAACCATTGGTGATTCATAAATGGGGAGATAATGCCAAAGCACGTCGCGATCGCGTTGCTTATTTGTTTGAGCGAGTGGGGTTAAACCCTGACTGGATGAACCGCTATCCCCACGAATTTTCGGGGGGACAACGCCAACGGGTTTGTATTGCCAGGGCGCTAGCACTTGAGCCTAAGTTTATTATCTGCGATGAATCGGTTTCTGCCTTGGATGTGTCGGTACAGGCGCAGGTGCTGAATCTGCTCAAGGAGTTACAGAGTGAGTTAAAGGATGAGTTGAATCTCACCTATATCTTTATCTCCCATGACTTGAGTGTGGTCAAATTTATGAGCGATCGCATCATGGTGATGAATAAGGGCAAAATCGAGGAAATTGATGCGGCGGAGAGTATCTACCGGGAACCACAAACGGAGTACACGCGCCAGCTTATTGCATCGATTCCCACGGGAAGCTTGGATCGGATTCAGCAACAGCAAGCAGGGCGAGGATTAAGCCCTTGGTCTGATATTAGCGACTTATCGGATGGAAACAAACCCTCTGCGAAACTCCAGTATCAGCTTTTTGGCATGGTTCAGGGGGATTGGCAAGTGGCTAAGGGGTTACTGAATCAGGTGAAAAGCATTAATCCGGGACATTCTGAGGATTGGTATTGGCAAAAAGTCATCCATGATTTGGAACGCGATCGGCAATAGATTCGGGGTGGGTTTCAATACAGGAATGTAGAGACGTAGCATGCTACGTCTCTACACATCGATCGGGGCGGGCGCGAGTTACATTGGGGTCAAACCCAAATGATAGTTGTAAAACCCGCCCCTACAGGTGGTTAGGGTTGGTTTTGAATCAAGGTTATTATCATGGCAACTGCTGACTTTAATTTTCTGGCAGAATTGAATTATTTTTTGCCTCCAAACAAGCGTCATGTTCGTTTTCCTCATGAGTTTAAAGGGCGAACCTCGATTAAGGATATGATTGAATCCCTGGGGGTTCCTCATCCGGAAGTGGATGCGATTTTGGTTAATGGAGAATCGGTTGATTTTTCCTATATTGTTGAAGATCGCGATCGCGTCACGGTTTGTCCGATTTCGGTGCTAGATGACATTAATCCCAGTATCCGGGTGAGTCCCCCTGAACCCCAAGAGTATCGATTTGTCCTGGATATTCATTTAGGTAAATTAGCGAATGCGTTGCGGTTGTTGGGGTTTGATACGCTGTATCGCAATGACTACGCTGATCCAGAGTTAGCCCAAGTTTCTGCCGATGAGCAACGGATTCTGTTAACTCGCGATACCCGATTACTGATGCGTTCTATCGTGAGGTATGGGTATTATGTGCGCTCCAAAAACCCCGATCAACAAATCGTTGAAGTTTTGCGTCGCTTCAATTTATTTGATGCTATTTTACCCTTTCATCGGTGTATCCGCTGTAATGGGGTATTAGTACCTGTTGAAAAAGATGCGATCGCAGATCAGTTACCGGAGCAAACGCGACAATCCATTAATGAGTTTCATCGCTGTCAAACCTGTCAGCAGATTTATTGGCAAGGGTCACATTTTGAGCGGATGCAACAGTTTATTGAGCAGGTTATGTCTGCACAACCTCAACCTGATGATTCCTAACAACAGATGAAGCTTAAAATATTACCACATAAGGATTGCTACTGCCAAATTAGTGTCCAAATGACTTAGATTAACTCTATAACTCATTAAAAATAACAAAAACTTAAATCAAGACAATTTAATAATAATTTAATGGGCAGCCTTAAAATAAATATATACACTTATTTTAGCTTAATGATAAGCAAAAATACAAGTTAAGGAATTTAATGCATGAAATGGTCTAACATTAGTCAGCTAGCCATCTGCACTATGACAGGTTGGGTAACCCTTCAATCTTTTCAGCCAT
This sequence comes from Coleofasciculus sp. E2-BRE-01, assembly GCF_040221695.1. Taxonomy (NCBI): domain Bacteria; kingdom Bacillati; phylum Cyanobacteriota; class Cyanophyceae; order Coleofasciculales; family Coleofasciculaceae; genus Coleofasciculus; species Coleofasciculus sp. E2-BRE-01. The sequence goes on from NZ_JAVKEA010000229.1 coordinate 3,842, forward strand.
CCGCGCAAGCTATAGTGATTAATAACATGGCTGGAGCACAGACAGCTCAACTATTAGGCGCACCCTTTACCTCTGTCACTGAGATTTTCATCGGTGGCAGTCTCTGTAGCGGCGCTTTGATCAACCAATTTCATGTGGTCACTGCACAGCATTGCATTTTTGGTGAGGATGCTAGTAACATAACCGTTCGGTTCCGTGATAGCGATCCCATAAACAGCTTGATCGAAGCGATCTCAGTCGCCAATATTTTTGAAAAGGATGCAACTAACGACCTTTTAGATGGCACAGATGTTGCAATACTAGAACTTTCCTCTCCCTCTCCGGATTTTATCACACCGCTGCGATTCCTTACTAATGCTGATGATTTAGTTGGATCTACAGCAACTACGGTTGGTTTCGGTTTGAATGGTGTGGGTAGTGTCGGGCATCAAGGTACAAGGGATGGCTTACGCTGGGCAGCAGAGAATGTCATTGATCTGTTTCATGGGGCTGGTTTTCAAGGTGGGTTTTCTAGCATTTATACCAGAGATGACGATACGGCTAGTCTAGGTGGAATTATCCTGCCAGGTACTTCTAACATCTTTTCCACAGATTTTGATGATGGAACCGCCGAAAATAACACGCTGTCCGACTTCGGAAGTAGTGCTATACCTGTTATGAACGAAGGAACTACAGCCCCCGGTGACAGTGGTAGTCCGCTCTTGGTAAACTTCAACGATGAATGGTTGATTGCCGGGGTTCTTTCTGGTGGAACTACTGCAACCAGCGAATTTGGTGACATCTCCTGGTGGACAGGGACTGAAGAGCATCGTTTATTTATTGAACAGCGGGGTGGTCAATTCGTGAGTACCCCCGAACCTTCATCGATATTTGCGTTAATGACAGTAGGCGCAATTGGTGGCATTAGTTGGGTTCGCAGAAGGCAGCACAACAGCTAATAATTTTGCTATCCACATAAGGAACAGTAGGGTAGCCGAGATAAATTTTCTAGGCGCACGTCGGTGCTACCCTACAAAGCGAATCCTTCAGTTTAAGCATGCCACGCCCATTCTACTTAAGATCTGAGAAATGCCTCCCTCTGTAGAAAACACGCCACTGGAAATGCAGCCGGAGTTTTTGCCTACCTACTTATCTGTATCGCTGTCACCCTTTATTACTATGATTTTTATTAATCCTAAAACTGACTTTGCTTTTAAAAAAATATTTGGCTCTGAGCAAAGCAAAGATATTCTAATCAGTTTTTTAAATGCTCTGCTCTACCAAGGACGAGCCGTTATCCAGGATGTAGAAATTCTCAATCCCTATCTGGCTCCCCAAATTCAGGGGATTAAAGATACGTACTTAGATGTGAAGGCTAGGATAACTGGCGATAAAACGGTGATTATTGAAATGCAAGTTTTGAATTTAGAAGGCTTTGAAAAGCGAATTTTATATAACGCGGCGAAAGCCTATTCCATTCAATTACAACCTGGAGAAGATTACACGATGCTGAGTCCGGTGATTGCTTTAACTATTACCGACTTTGAAATGTTTGAGCATCTGAATCAGGTCATTTCTAATTTTATGCTCAAAGAAAAAAGACTCTTGACAGATTATCCAATTAATGATTTAGAGTTAGTGTTTGTAGAATTACCCAAGTTTAGCAAAAGCTTAGAGGAGTTAGAGACATTAACTGAGCAATGGATTTATTTTATCAAAACAGCCAGAACTCTAGAGACTATCCCCGAAACCATGGCGCAAGTGCCAGAAATTCGCAAAGCCTTTGAAGTGGCGAATCAAGCGAATCTAACTAGAGAAGAATTAGAAGCTTTAGAACAGCGAGAAATCTATATTCATGATCAACGTAATGCGATTCGACGAGCATTGAGACAGGGGAAAGAAGAAACCCGTCGAGAAATTGCCAAGCAACTTCTGGATGTGTTAGATGAGGAAACAATTAGTCGGAAAACGGGGTTAAGTCTGGAAGAAGTACGACAGTTCAAAATCGATGAATTAACTGATGAATAATAATTGGGTTTGTAGTAAGGGCTTGATGCTGAGATTGTGTTGAATAACAAGCGTCAACCCAACCTACTGACGTGGGTTGAAAAATTGAATGACGCCCCATTGCCCATTGGTTAACCATTGGGGATCTTCCTGATTTAGTCTCTTAATTTGATCCGGTTTTAATCCAGCAGCGAGTTCAGCTTTGAACGTGCGTAGGGCGGCAAATGGTGCGGGAAAATAGCAAACAATATCGTCCCAGGGCGTCGTATAATCCCATTCGCGATCGCCCAGTAAACGGCGATAATTGGCATCTCCTTTAATCATCACGAATTGGGATTGATTTAATTCACTGCGCCATGATTCTGGCATATCCCAAAAGGCGAGGGGGGCTGTCCAATAGGAATCCTCGCCGCAGATTATGTCACCGTTGTCAATATAATTTTTGAGACGTTTTCCTAGAGATTGGACATCCTGATGGCTATGGTGACAGAGAACCTTAATGGTGTGGTCAACATCCTTAATCATGGCATCAGACACCAATACTGGGTGAGGCTTTAAATGTAAGTAAACAGGTTGAGCAATTCCACTGTTGACGAAAAAGTCAGCTACACACAAATCACAGAACAACTCAAACCCAGCATTATCCACAATTAAATCAATGCGAACTCCCTTCAGGTGAGCAATATGATCAGCAATTTGGGGTGTATGATCAACTAACAGATTTGCCTGTTCGCGATAGGCTTCAATATTCATTCGCTGACTCTCTCCGGCGTCAGTGGGGAACAAGCTTAAGTCAATGCGATTCCCCCAAAGGGCAAAATAAAAGAGGGCGATTAAATCGATGTGCTTCCATTGTCCTTGAGCATCAACAAAGGTGTTAATTTTGCCACTCATTGTCTCAATGGCGGACATTACCTTTGCCAAACTGCTGTGTTTTTGGGGTTCAAAGGGATCGACTCGGTGCCATTTTCCCGGTTGAAAGTAGTGGGTGGCTTCTAAAATGCGACGGTAGAGATAGATTTCTGCGGGATACCAGGGGATATCAATCCAGCGCTTTCCCTGGTAGGGTGCCATATAGGTAGTCCACGCCTCTAAATCCGGTTGAGTTTCATCCTCAAGCGATCGCACGATTCCGTAAGGCAATTCCTGACGTAGACGCTCCAGATTCTGAGTAATCGAGGCGGGATAGTTGTTGGATGCGATCGCCCGTTGGATAATTGTGGGCCACCGTTGCGTCAGTGTCTGGTGGGCAAATGAACCCTCCTCTGACATCATCAGGGGGGGTGGGATGGGGATACAGGGTTTAGTGGGGGACATAATGAGATGAGCGCGATCGCATCGGCTTGTAGTAGGGAACCTTAGCCCTATATTCCGTTACAGATTACCATAGGCGATCGCACAAAATAATTATCCCAGCTTCCCCCATATCCATTCGTAGGGGTGGGTAATGGGATTCGATTGGGCGGATTAGCGATAACTCGCTACAACTTAGCCACCGCACCATCTCGACGGTTGTCGCCAGCACCGACAAGTAAATTATCAGACGTTTTCATCACCGTATGAACCCCGCCAAAAAACAAATTCTTTTCCCGCCAACGCACAACCTGTTGGTTCGTCAATAATGGATTAAGTATTTCCGCTTCAGTTAAACCAGGTTCGATATGAAACCGACCATTTTCTCCATGGGTTCTCGGACTATTCACCGCTTGCTCAACCGTCATATTAAAATCTAAAATATTAGAAATAACTTGTAAAATAGCCGTCCTAATCCGATTAGAACCCCCTGACCCTAAAACAACTTCCGCCTGATTCTTCTGCAAAACAATCGAGGGAGACATCATCGACGAAATCCGCACATTTTCTTGCCACTGATGAAAACCTTGAGGATTTAAGTCTTCCTCTCCTAACATATTATTCACCATAATCCCTGTCCCCGGAATCACATAACCCGATCCTTCCCCGTTAGACGTGGTAACACTAGCGGCATTTCCTACCTCATCGATAACACTAATATGGGTGGTACTGCCCCATTTATTTACCGTTTCTGCTAAGTCTTGTTGATACTGAGCAAGAAAATCGTCAGCTAAAAATTGATTAACAATATTCTCTTGATACAAATAATCATTCAACCCCTCCTGTCTGGCTGCATTTGTCAACTGCATAACCTGTGCCAAAATTTCTAAATGACGCGCACTGCCAAAGCCCAGATTCGCTAACTCAACGGTAGATAATAATTTTAATGCCCAAGCTATCAATATTCCGCCCGAACTGGGAGGCGGGTTGGTGAATAATGTATTGCCTCGATAATTGACCGTTAAAGGTTGCCGTTCGATGACCTGATAATGCTTTAAATCGTCTAAGGTTAAATATCCGCCAAATTCCTGACAATCGTTGACTAATTGATGAGCAATATCTCCTTGATAAAATTCCCGAACTCCCTTTTTCACTAAATACGCTAATGTATCGGCAAAGGCGGGCATAGTTATCGTTACATCGGGTGCGACAGGTTTCCCAGTGAGAATAAAAACATTTTGTCCGTTTTGATTAGCCATAAGAATTGGCGTCAGAACTGAAGTTAAACAATAGTATTGAAATCGATTTAATTTAACCCCATGTTTCGCGTAGTGAATCGCTGGTTCGGCTATAACATGGAAGGGTAAACTACCCAATCGTTGGTGAACGTGAAACACGCCAGCCATATTTCCGGGAACCGCCATAGAACCTAGTCCAATATGAAACTCTTGGATAGCACCACCAAAATTAACATCAACGGGATAAAAATTAATTTCATTCTCAGGACGTTTTTGACGTGGGGTTTGGCTAAAAAAATCAAAGAGAATATTTTGATTTGTTTGGGTATGGGCTAAGAGGAAACCGCCTCCCGCTGCTGAGGTGAGTCCCGGTTCCGTGACAAAGGAGGCGAGAATCGCTGCAACCGCCGCATCAAACGCATTACCACCAAGGCGAAACATTTCCCTACCCGCCTCAGCCGTTTTGTCATGTCCAGCCGCGATCGCGCCGCGTGTTTTTTGTGTCATAACGGTTAATGTCTAGTCCGAATAACCACCAGAAGCTTTTGAGTTATAGCAGTTATTCACATCATCATAACTAGCATCAGGATCAGCATACGGTTGTGACAGTTACCAAATTGTCTGGTTTTTCAGCCATCAGAGTGAGGGTTCGCGGCGCGATGTATAGGACACTGTTATCCCTTAACTACTTATCCTACAATGATTTAGACAGTCTATCTCAGATGAGGAATTGATGCAGTAACTTTTGACAATTAATAAAAGTGGCACATCTCTTGTTCGGTGAATTCCATTCAAACCTTTAGCGTTGAATACAACATAAACTTAGCGCCACAAATGGTCAAATGGTAACTACTCATCCCCGTAAAAAAGCATTTTTTGCGTTGCTACTGCTTGTATCTGCTGCCAGCCTAGGGATAACCATGGCATTATATATTGCACCAGGTTCTCTAGGACAGAGGATATTTTCCCTGTGCAAAGTCTGGTTATTAGCACTCCCCCTAGTCTGGTTTATTTGGGTGGATCATGGCAAATTTAGACTATCCCTACCGAAAAAAAATGAATTGTTAGTAGGTACACTATTAGGACTGTTGATGTTTGGGATTATTCTCAGTGCCTATTGGCTGTTAGGTCAACAGTGGATTGATGTGACAGATGTCCAGACTAAGGCAAAGCAAGCAGGTATTACTAGCCCAAAGATTTATCTGGGTGGCGCATTGTATTTTACGTTTATTAATGCGCTAATCGAAGAGTATATCTGGCGTTGGTTTGTGTATAAAAAATGTGAAGTATTGGTATCTGGGACAAAAGCCGTATTCTTGGCTGCGATGCTATTCACTCTCCATCACATTATTGCCTTAGCCGCTTACACGGCTGATTGGGGGGTCGTCCTATTAGGTTCCTTGGGCGTATTCATTGCTGGGGCAGTATGGTCATGGTGTTATCTCACCTATCGTACCTTATGGTCAAGTTACATCAGCCACATTCTGGCAGATTTAGCGATCGCAATTGTGGGTTGGCATCTGCTGTTTGGGTCGCTACGATGATAACAAGGAGATTTCTACCTGTAAATTCTGCCTAGCGCGTTCCTCGAATTGATTGAACATCGGATTCGTTAAATAGAGTCGTTCCCGTTGGCAAAAGTTCTGTAAAATCTGTTTTCGTTTAGGACGATAAATTTGATCGGGAATCCAGGAATATTCTTGTCGAATAGCGTAAGCATAACTATAGTAGTCTAACTCGGCTGTACCCAGAATGGCTAAATCAGCATCTAAGAGAATTTGGCAGTCCAGTTCATTCGCTGAAGCTTGATGGGTTTTAGTCTGCAAAATTAGAGTTTTGATTCGCCTTATTGGTGCAATTGGCAGTTTCAATTGGTTTAATGCCAATTCTGCGTAATTAGCGCTTTTTTCTTCATTGTCGTCTGACTTTGGGTCATAAAAGATATCGTGAAACCAAGCCGCGACCCGAATGATCGAGAAATCCAGGGTAGTAAGTTGGGGGGTGAGTCTATGTTCACGGATCTCTTCAATTGTTGTTAAAACTTGTTTAACATGGTTGAGATTGTGATAGAATCGTTTGGGATTAGAATAAGCAGCAACTAATTCAATAAATAGGTTCTGGCTAAGGTGGGGATTAACTTGAAACGGTTTCATCGCTCTATCCCATTGAGATTTTAAAGCATGAATTGAGCCAGTCAAATGCTGCATAAATAGTGTTACTCTAACTTTTTATACGAGAAGCAAAGGAGTTACGATGAACAGATATCTGGATCAAATCTTGAAGCGGCGTCGCTGGTTACTGGTGAGTCTATTTGTCGCTTTAGCTATTCTCACCTATTTTAGTCAACACGTTTAACAGAACTATTTTCTTTTTCTCTCTTTCTCTCTTATCCCTTCTCAGAACGACTTGGGCAATGTAAGGGATGCACCCATTCCTTATTTTATTACCTATTGCCGCGACCACTACTTAGGAGCTGCTGAATAAGTGGTGTGGTGAGGGGGAGCGGGGGAAGCCGGGGAAGACTTCGGCGTGAGCGCGGCAACTGAGCCTGTCGAAGTTCAGTCGAACGCTGGGGGAGCTGGGGGAGCAAGGGTACATTTTCGGTGATAGTGGTGCAAGGGTTTTGATGAGTTTTATGCTCTTTCCTGGAAGATGAGCCAATGTCAATGCTACTCAAAGTATTGATGGCTAATGGTTTTTGGGTTGTGCAGCAAACCCTACTTATCGAGTTTGGCGCTTCCGCAGAGAAGTTGTACCCAAAACAGTCATCATCAGGAGACCTAACACTGAAGTAGGTTCAGGAACAGATTCCGACCTAGTGTCGGTCAAAGGAGGCATTGGCTCACCTCTATTATTCTCTGAGTCAGTTGGTGACTCTGGGGAACTTACAACATCAGATTCAGCCAGGTTACTGGCAAAGCTGAAATTATCGATTTGAAACGCTTCATTCGCCGCCGAGATAGCCAGTGCAGGTGACTGCATCGCAAACGATAGGGACTTAAATGCTGTATCCGCAACAATTCCCAGGAAACCAGTACCTTGTCCCTGAAGATACTCCGAGAAGACGACTGTATCTACACCTGGTATTTCATCGAACAAACCCGAAACCGTTAATCCTCCATTACTGGTTGTTGAGCTAAAGTCAGCGCCGAATCCGAGTATTTGAGACGGAAACTCAAACTCGACACTCTCAGAACGACTCGGTGTAGAGGTATAAAATTGACCCGAACTCCAGACTGATGACACACCTGTAACCTGAATGCCACTCTCCAAGAGTAAGCTTTGACTGCTGCTTTGAGGAGTTGAGAAGGTCTCCGTAGTAATACCAGACACTGTTTCCTCCCAAGCCGTCCGGTCAGTGAACACAGTCACCGCTTCAGCCGGAGTCACACCTGTTCCCAAAGCCATCAAAGTCGCGCTAGCTGCTGTCATTGATAAGGTTTTCATGGCAGTTGATGTAAACATGGTTGCTTGCGAGTAAAGGTTTACGAGGATTCTTCTTTGAGGAAAAAATCTGGAAGATTTAATTTGAGGGGAAACAGATGGCTTTGATTACATTTTTTCGTTGTTCCTGGATAATTGTTTAAGTTGATTGGTTAATTAAATACTGTCACATACGTACTTTTACTGTCTAGTAAAAGTACTCAACTTTGCAAAAACTTTGATATATATCAAAAACATGAAGACAGAAAAAACAGCTATAAGCCTGTGAGGGCAAGGATTTAAGGTTTTCTTGATAAATAACAATTATAAAAACTTCATAAAGTAAACAGTGCAGGATATAAAAATATTGATTTATGAAAACTTTATGGAATTTGTAAATGCTTTATGAGGTCTTCACAAAAGACCCAGGTAAAAAAAGATATCCGTAAAATTCCGGAATACTGAAGTGGGGATAGATGAGGTTATTTATCAAGTTTTGATAAAGTGCAATTATTTTTTATTCAAAGAAAATTCAAGTGAAGTTAAGCGTTTTATTTTTGGCGCAATGCAGCAGGTCTTGTGGCTGATTTAATGGAAACAGCAAACCTATTCAACCCATGACCCGTTCCTCTATGTATCACCTTGGCTTTGGGCAAGATGACCTCGGTTCACCGCCGCCTACCCTGGCGCTGTTATCCGGTGATCCGCAACGCGCTTCTCAGATTGCTCAAGACTATTTGCAGGATGGGCGTCTGCTCTCGGAAAATCGGGGATTAAAGAGTTATCTGGGCAAATTGTCCAATAATCGCCCCATCGTATCGGCGACAAGTGGGATGGGCGCACCGTCTCTGAGTATTGTGGTGAATGAGTTGGTGCAATTGGGGATTGAGACGATTATTCGGGTGGGGACTTGTGGCTCGATTCAAGAGTATGTCCCGGTGGGTAGTATTGTGATTACTCGTGCGGCATTATGTCGCCAAGGTGCAGCTAATGATATTGCCCCAATTGAATATCCGGCGGCGGCTGATCCGTTTCTCGCGGTGGGGTTAGTGGAGGCGGCGCGGGAGTTAGGGATTGAGCATTATCTGGGGATTACGGCGTCGGTGGATACGTTTTATGAAGGGCAAGAACGCACTGATTCGGCGAATCCTTATTTAAGGCGTCGGCTTCAAGGCATTACTCAAGAATATCGTCGTTTGAATGTTCTCAACTATGAGATGGAATGTGGCACATTACTGAAAATGGCGGGGGTGTATGGATTTGCCGCCGCTTGTGTTTGTGGTGTTATTGCCCAGCGAACGGCTGGAGAGGGGGTGATTGTCGGGGAGAAAGAGGTAGTTGTGCAGCGTGCGATCGCGGTAGCCATACGTGCAGCCGAAAACGTTGACAATAGGGCTTGTTGAATAAGTGTGGGTAGGGAACAGGGAACAGGGAATGGGGAACAGTTGTAGTGCGAGCATCTTGCTCGCTACTAATACCCAATTTAAATGCATGACAGCTTAGAGTGCGTAGTGCTGTAACTGCTCCTATTGTCCCGCATCGATGAGGTTAACTGAACAGGATTGATCCGACTTCCTCCTCCCTCATCGGGATTTTAGTATAAAATGTTACTCAACTCGTTTCCCCTACTTTCTCCATTAGACGAAAATAAGAGAATAGGGACTAAGAAGAAGAACGGGAACTCTTGAATGTACATCTATCGCACCTCTGGGTTTAATGAGAAAGCAGAACGCTATGGAATTCGCGATCGCATCGATGATCTGTGTACTCAACTGCAAACTCAACGACTCGATGAAGTGCAATCCCGGTTTGAGCGAGTTTATCCTTATCTGAAGCGCCGCATCCTCAACCGCCGCCTGATTGGTCGTATCCTGCATCTGGATAATCAGCAACTATTGTGCTTCGTTGATATCTTTAAACGGGGTGATCACGACTATGAACAGTTTCTGGAATCCCCCCTTGATTATGGTCGCACCCATCTGGAACCCCAACTCGACCTGCAACAGATTCGCGATTGGCTAACCCAAGCCCAATCTCAGCAACAGTCGGTTGCACCCTTACCCGAACTCCCGGAACGCTTGCGCCCTTGGCTTGAGCCGCCGGGATGGGAACGGGATATTGTTCCCGACGATTGGGTGATCTATGAAAGTGAAGAATGGGTGAGACAGTTTACCACGGTTAAACTGCAAGAAGCGTGGAAAACTTACTATCAGATTATTTCCCAGATTAATACCCATACGGCTACATCTACAGGAAATGGCAATGGTAATCGTGCAGCCATCCCAACCGACAGCTTCGCCGAAACCCTGATAATCTCCCGTGAACCCCAGCTTCCCGAAAATGTCAACCTCTGGAGTGAAAACAATTGTTACGTTCTCTACAGCCAGATTGAAACCACTGACGCCAGTGTTCGCGGTGTCTTGTTTCTCTTAGCCGCGTTTGATCATCCCCCCTCCAGCGCCGAGATTCGGGACGTGGGAGTGCGAACCACCCTATTCAATGGTGCCAACACCCCCAACCGCTTATCCCAACCCCTAACCATCCATGAATTAACCCCCTTCGCCCGTCGTTCCTATCCCGCTTACCTCTTAGCCGATGACAAAAGTTGGCTGGCGATTGAACGGGGGAGAGAGGCAAATCTCGCCCTTTCCCCAGAAGAAGAGGAGATTCTCCAATCGGTGTCTTGTCCTACCCTCGAAACCGATTCACTTCCCCTATTTATTAATGGACGGGCGGGTAGTGGCAAATCCACGATGCTAATTTATCTATTTGCCGACTACTGCTACCGTAAATACTACACCCCCCAAGGACATCGCCGTCCCGAACCGCTTCCGGGTAAACCCCTGTTTCTCACCTACAATGAACGGTTATTGGACATTGCCCGAGATGGAGTGAATCGACTCCTGCGTTCCCACCATCGCTTTGTCGCTGAACGCAGTCCCGGTGATCACATTCCCAATTGCGATCGCTATTTTCAACCCTTCGGTAAATTTCTGTTAAGCTTACTCCCCCCCCAGGAACGACAACGGTTTAACCCAGACCACTATATTTCCTTCCATCGGTTCAAACAACTGTATCAGGGAACCTGTCCCGAACCCGCCCTCGCCAAACTGATCTTGCATCTTCCCCAATCCTGCCGCTATTCCCCAGAAATTTGTTGGCACATTATCCGCAGTTTTATTAAAGGCTATGGTCAATCGGACGACATGACGCCGGAAGATTATCAAGAGGAAGTTCCCCGCAAAGAACGCACGATTGATGTAGAGAAATTTCAGGGAATCTATGACACGATTTGGCAACACTGGTATAAACATCTAACCACGGAACTGGGTTACTGGGATGACCAAGATTTAATTGCCAGAGTCTTGGACTTGAAGTGTTATCATCCCGACTATACCGCCATCTTCTGCGATGAAGCCCAAGACTTTACCCGCCTAGAGTTACAGCTTATTATGCGGCTGTCTCTGTTTTCCCAATACCATTTGGGATACCAACCCATTCCTAGTTTACCCTTTGCCTTTGCTGGTGATCCGTTTCAAACCTTAAACCCAACAGGATTCCATTGGTCTAGCACTCAAGCGGCTTTTGATGCAGAAGTGATTACCGCCCTTGATCCGGCGGATCAGTTAAAGTTGACGGTTAATTTTCAGGAACTATCCTATAACTATCGATCGAGTCTGTCTATTGTTCAATTCACCAATTTAATTCAGCTTTGGCGTCACGTTCTCTTTGACATTCCCGAACTCCAACCCCAAACCGCATGGCATCCGGGTGATTTCCCTGAACCGCAAATGTTTATTCTCAATCAGACGATTAGTGCGGAGGAATTAATTACTTATATCAAAGATACGATTATCATTGTTCCCTGTGAAGAAGGGGAGGAACTGGCGTATGCCCAAGCCGATGAAGTATTATCTCAAATCTTTCCGCCGTTGAATCCGAGGGAACAGGGAACACCTCGGCTTCGCTCGGTGTGTCACAGGGAACAGGGAACAGAAGAGATGAGAGAATTAACTCAACACTCCACACTATCCCCAGAACCTCTAAAAAATGTTTTAAGTGCCATTTCTGCCAAGGGATTGGAATTTAAACGGGTGATTTTGTATAAATTTGGTGAAGAGTGTAGCGATAATGTCTGGAACCTACAAGGTGTTGACCAAAAAGTCAAGGTTGAATACTTTTTCAATAAACTCTATGTCGCGGCTAGTCGGGCAACGGATTATTTATTTATCGTCGATTCAGACACAGGAAACCGTCAACTGTGGCACTATGCCAGTGATGAAGCCTTGTTACAGGCAATGCTAGGTTATGCTAAACACAAAACCTGTTGGCAAGATAATGTGAAAACCCTAGCACCGGGTATGCCAAATATGGTAGAGACAATGCGTGAAGATGACCCGGGTGCGATCGCGCAAGAATTTCAGCTTAAAGGTTTACATGCAGAGAATCCCAGTTTACTACGCCGAGCCAAACAATTCTATCGGGATTTAGGGGATATCACTCAAGCCAACTCTTGTCAGGCGTGGGCGCTAAAATTTGAACGGCAGTATCGAGACGCGGGTCATTGTTTCCTGGAGTTGGGGGAATCCGATCAGGCGCGGGATTGCTTCTGGCAGGGGCTATGCTGGTCAGAATTGGTGGCTTGGTATGATTCGCACCCCCAATATCAATCAGCGGCTGAGAGTATTCTGGCGTGGTTTATGGTGACACCTGCTGATGATTTAGCGGCGCTGGAGAATTTTACTCGGTATATTATTAGTCATGAATCATGGGTTCTTCAGGGAAATCAACAGGTTAATCAGCAAAAACAATGGCAGCAAGGAATTAAAGATTATGCCCGTCGCATTGAAACCATTCCTAATGATTCCTCAATACCCTTATCACAATGGCAGCAGTTTGGCGAAGTTCTAGCTATCTTAGCCTCAGCGGGTTACTCAGAACTAAAGGTGCAAGCGGGAACCTGTTTTTATCGCGCCCAAAATTATGATCAAGCGATACAGTATTGGGACGAAAGTAATGCAACTCAAACCCCAGACTATCATCGGGCAAAAGCCTTTACTGTGGGTATGCCAGATGGATTAGCGTATTTGGCACAAGCAGGCGAAGCTGATCAGATTATCCACCAATGGCGGCAAGCTAACAAACCGCGCGATCGCAAATGGCTGCGCTATGTCGCCCAGGCGTTGGAAATGAAGCAGGAATACCAACAAGCCTGTGTGGTTTATGTGGGATTGGATGACTTGGCTAAAGTTAAAGACTGTTTTCGACTGGCTAATCAGGATGGGATCAGAATCAAGCTACTACGGCTACTGTTCCGTTATTTATTCCGCCAGAAATACTGGCAAGACGCCCTCGAATTGCTAGACACCGATTTGCCCAATGTCATCGGTTCAACTGAGGAAAAAACCGCGCTAAATTTCGACATTGTTTATGAACTGGCAGGGTCAGAATTAAATTCAAAAGACTTGAGCAAAGACCAACGCCAGGACTATGCACAATTTATAAAAGAGCGGGTTTTATCCAATTCAGACTGGCAAGATTACCTGTTGATGTCACAGATAGGAATTGCTCTGGAAAAAGTTGGAGCATTGGTGGAAACATTAGCATTCTACGAGCAATTTGTCAACGAGGCTAACCAGAAACAGCGTCTATTTGCCCGGAAACGTTGGATAGGGACGAAGAAAAAACAGGTAGAGTATGTGACGAATCAGGGAAAGCTGAGGAAAGCGGCAAAATTGCAGTCTAATTTGATTAAAAAAGCCCAGCAATGGGCAATGAATTCCGATGGTATCTCAGTGATTCCCCCATTAGCGCCAAGAGAACGTCCTTTGAGAGATAAGGGAGTTAACTCAAAACCTAGTCAGGGCGGGTTTTGCACAAACGTTACTATCAATAACGAAAAGCAAGTTTCTAAACCCGCCCCTACACACTCAAAACGTCCCCAATCCCCTAAAACTGAGCAACTGGCGATTACTGGATTACCCCCAGACGTAATAATAGAGGAATTCGAGAAGGGGGTGATCGGATTCACGGTGCGTCACTTAGCAATTAAGGTAATGAAATCAATCCATCACGTCTTAATTACCGATATTCTCAGTAATCGAGAGGTACGTGTAGATTGGGCAAAATGCCAGGTAAATTTAGGAGATGCGATGGTGGAAGCTTGGGAGAGTCAACAGTTATCCTTTACGTTGGTTGCGAGTGGTTATCGGGGTGTTCTATTCTGTAATCAGCCAGAACCACGACTGGAATTGGAGATTCAGGGGTGTGAGGATCGGATTGCGATCTGTTTGTAGTCAGCACTTTAGTGCTGGGAAATTAAGCATTTGAAGCCACTAAAGTGGCTACTACAAATGATCGCGCGGGAGCATTCATTTTAACGGGATTGCATCTGTGTGCAATCAAGCGGATTCCATAGTAGTCAATTTTTCCTAGCATTCCCGTTAGTCGTCTTTAGACGACTTGCGCTTTTAGCCAAGAATTTGAATTCTTGGCGAATGCCAGGGTTTACTGACAAAAATAGCGGCAATTTTTGTGTCTGATTAAAATTGCAACCCCACGCCACCCTGCACCGAAACCGCTGTTCCGCCTCCGTTACGATAGGCATCAAAGGCAATAATCGCATTCCCAAAAAGCACTGTACTGCCCCCAGGAACAACATAATCAATCCCCGGTTGCAAAGCGAAGCTAGTTTTATCTCCCACCGGTGAGGGCGTATCACCACTGGCAAACGCCGCACCCGCCCCCAGATACACATCCGTTTGCCAGTTGAGGGGAAAATCATAAGAAATAGTTGGCACCACCGCCGTACCTGCACCAATCAAGGCTTGCGCTCGCAGAGAGACAGGAAGTTCTAAGAGTTTGTACCGTACCGCCAAAACTCCCCCAAATTGCCGCCCTTCACCGCGATCATCTTCTTCAATACCGAAAGTACCACCAGCGCCGACATAACTACCATAAGCGGCTTGAGCTGATGCTGATGTGGGGGTAAACGCCATACTCGCTAGTACCGCTGTGGCAAGGGTGACGCTGATGCCAATAAAATGTCGCATATTCGGACTCCTCAGTACTGATGTCGCTGATTTTAGCTTGTGACCTACCTGACTTTCCATGGGGTGTCATGAACTACCCAGACCTACTTCGTTGAGGTCTGGGTTTCTACAACCAGACCAATAGGTTTGTGTTTCTGACGCTTCGCTTGTCCTAGTTGCTTCATGCTTCCCGTTTGCTTGCGCTGACGAGTTTCTGAAGTAGAGCTAGA
>NZ_JAVKEA010000230.1:0-12487 GCF_040221695.1 Coleofasciculus sp. E2-BRE-01
TACTGATATTATACTACAGTGTTGGCTGAGTGTTATCCGGATTATTTGACTGGCGAATAAATTCGCTACCTAGACGGTTTGCTCGGTTTCATCTCCTGGCTATAGAGCGCAGGAGCCTTCACCATCGCTTCTATCGGTAAAACCGATGCCGATAATGTTATCGGTTTTGTCCGACTACTGATCAGGGAAAATATATCATTGCGCCCCCAGTTTCCCATTACTCCATCACACTGCTTCCGGTAAGGCTCCTCGCATTTTGCTTAACCAGTCGATTAAATTCTCTAACTGTTTATTGGCTTTGAGAACCCCTAATCCCCGTACTGTTACTTTACCAGGAGAATAGACAAAGCGCGATCGCAAATGTTCGGGGAGGTTCTCTTTCAATAGCTTCCAGGCAGGTTCCTCCATGGGCGTTTCTAGGGCGATGTGCTGTTTCCCCTCTGGTTTAATCCGACTAAATCCGAGAGATTTCGCTACCTGCTTCAGTTCCACAATCCGCAATAATTGCTCAACGGGTGCGGGTAAGGGACCATAGCGATCATGCCAATCTGCGGCAATTTGGACTAATTCAGACTGAGAATTCGCCGCTGCTACTGTCCGATACGCACTCATCTTTTGATCTAAATCGGGAATATAATCAGCCGGGATAAAGGCGGTAAGATTTAAGTCAATTTGGGTATCATCCACTTGGGGAATTTCTTGTCCCTGAATCTCGCGAATGGCTTCTTGTAGCATTTCCATATACAAATCAAAGCCAATCACATCCATTTGTCCCGATTGTTCCGCCCCGAGGAGATTTCCCACGCCTCGGATTTCCATATCCCGCGTCGCCAGTTGATACCCAGAACCCAATTGGGTAAACTCCTGAATCGCCCGTAAGCGCTTGCGGGCGGCGTCGGATAGGGTTTCTTGTTTGGGATAAAATAACCAAGCGTGTGCCTGTACGCCGGAACGCCCGACTCGCCCCCGCAGTTGGTAGAGTTGGGCTAACCCAAAGCGCTGGGCGTCTTCAATCAGGATAGTATTCACTCGCGGAATATCTAACCCGGATTCAATAATTGTGGTACAAATCAGGATATCCGCTTCCCCGCTACTAAAAGTAAGCATGGTGGCTTCTAATTCCCCTTCGGGCATTTGTCCATGGGCAATTGCCAGTCTCGCGCTAGGTATCATTTCCCGCAGTTTCGTGGCGACTTCTTCAATTCCCTCGACACGGGGAACTACATAAAACACCTGTCCGCCGCGATCTAATTCGGTGCGAATTGCCGTGCGAACCGCTTCGGGATTATAGGGGGCTAAATGGGTTTTAATCGAACGCCGGGAGGGAGGGGGAGTGGTAATTAAACTCATTTCCCGCACACCAGAGAGGGACATATATAAAGTACGGGGAATCGGTGTGGCGGTTAAAGTGAGGACATCAACTTGTGTTTTCAGGGTTTTAATTTTCTCCTTTTGATTCACGCCAAAGCGCTGTTCTTCATCGACAACTAACATACCTAAGTCGCGGAATTTGACACTTTTGCCTAAGAGTTGATGGGTGCCAACAACGACATCTAGTTCTCCAGTAGAAAGGCGGCGCTGAATTTCTTTCCGTTCCTGGGCGGTGCGGAAACGGTTGAGTAATCCCACATGAATCGGATAGGGGGCAAAGCGTTCTTTTAGGGTGTGGTAATGTTGTTGGGTAAGAATGGTTGTTGGGGCGAGAAAGGCGACTTGTTTACCAGAGGTAATCACTTTAAAAATTGCCCGCAAAGCTACCTCAGTTTTACCAAAGCCTACATCCCCACAAACCAAGCGATCCATGGGGCGATCGCTCTCTAAATCTCGCTTTACGTCTTGCACGGCTTTGAGTTGATCTGGCGTGGGTTGGTAGGGGAAGGATTCCTCTAATTCCTCTTGCCAGGATGAATCTTCCGGAAAGGCATAACCGGATCGTTGACTACGTTGGGCATAGAGTTTAAGTAAATCAACCGCCAGTTTCTTAATGGTTTTGCGAACCCGATTTTTGGTCTTTTCCCAGGCTTTGCTGGACATTTTATTCAGTTGAGGCGCACGGCTATCGGCACGGCGATAGCGTGATAAAACCCCTACCTGATCGGCGGCAACTCGTAATAAGCCATCGGCATATTTGATGACTAAATATTCACGGGTTTGATGGTTCAGAGTGAGGCTTTCTAGCTTGACAAATTGACCAATGCCGTGGTTTTTATGCACCACATAATCCCCAGGAGTTAACTTATTCGGGTCAACTTGTTTGGATGCCGCACGGCGTCGCTTCCGTACATAACTGGGAGTGGCGAGCGTATGCTGTCCAAAAAACTCGCGATCGCTAATTACAACCAAGCGAAATGTGGGCAGGATAAAGCCTTCCAATTCCGCTAATCCGGAATATTTTACCGCCACAGGTGTTTTCTGGCTTTGCAGTTTATCAATTGCCGGATAATCGCGGGGATTGGGAACAAACTGGGCGGGACAATCATGTTCCTGTAACAGAGACACCGAACGACTCGGTTGAGCCGAAACCAGCCAAACCGAAAACTTGCGATCGCGTTCACGGCGGACAATTTCTGCAAGTTTGGCAAACTGGTGTGGTGTGGCGGGAATCGGACGGCTGGCTAAATTCACCGCCGTCTCATTTGTCGCTTCTGCTAGTTCCGATAAATAGAGTAAGGTTGGAGTGTGTAGGGGCGGGTTTAGGGATTGTTGTTTCGTTGTTGATGATAACGTTTCATCAAAACCCGCCCTGACTGCGGTTTGCGTGTTGAATAATTCAGCATATTGACGATGCAGAGGCGGGAGGGGATGGGCTAACGTATCTAAATGATCTTGAGCATGTTCCACCCAGCGATCGCAATGAGCGCGACATTGTTCAGGTTCGTCAATAGCAATAACCGTATTATCGGGCAAATACTCCAACACAGAAGCAGGTTTATCAAACGCAATCCCCAAGAAGCGACGACTCCCTTCCAGATGTCCCCCCGCTTGCCAGAGTGCCTGTTCCTCTTCCTCTAGATGGATTTGAACCTGTTGGGCTTGGGTATCACTGAGGGCATCAGTAATAATGGGGCTAAAATCAGTAGGGGTGAGTACCAGTTGCTCAATTTTATCTAGAGAGCGTTGGGTCGCGGGGTCAAATTCGCGCAGTTGTTCGAGTTCATCCCCGAACCACTCCAAACGCACGGGTAATTCGGCAGCAACCGGGAAAATATCCACAATATCACCGCGCCGACTCCACTGACCTTCCATTTCAACCAGTGGCACTCGATCATAACCCAAGCGTGCTAATTGTTTATCGATTTCTTTCGTATCCCAACTTACGCCTCGGTTGATTGTCAGGCAGTAGGATGCAAAGGCGGCGACTGGTGGTAAATGGGGTTGGAGTGCCGCATGAGTGGCGACAATTGCCAGTTGTCCGTTGGGCTTTGTCTGTCCATTGTCCGTTGAAGTTTGTGGGTTACCCTGATCAGGATTTGACGAATGATCAATCACCAAATCGGCTAATACCTGCATTTGTCCCCAAGTCATTTCCGATTCTGGGTCAAAAGGTTCGTAGGGTGACGCTTCTGAGGTGGGATATAAATGAACCGTTTGCCAATTCATGGCTTCCAGTTGCACCGCCCAGCGACTGGCTTCCTCCAACGTGGCGCAGATCACCAAAAGATTGCGCCCTGCGGCTTGAGCGATGGCAGATGAGACTAATCCCTTAGGTAGACGGGCAATCCCATTCAGGTGCAAAGACGACTGACGATTCAGTTTAGAGAGGAGTTCACCCGTCAGGGGCGATCGCTCCAGAGTCCGAATGATAGAAGAGAATGCCATGATTCACCGCACGTTATTAGAAATAGACAACCCAAGCCGCCATCCATCGGCTTATCTCATTGTAGAAGCCTTGCTCACCTGAGAGGGTGACAAGGGATTTGAGGGTACTACTGGGTGTCGGGTGTCGGGTGTCGGGTGTCAGGTGTCGGGTGTCGGGTGTCGGGTGTCAGGTGTCGGGTGTCGGGTGTCGGGTGTCGGGTGTCGGGTGTCGGGTGTCGGGTGTCGGGTGTCGGGTGTCGGGTGTCGGGTGTCGGGTGTCAGGTGTCGGGTGTCGGGTGTCGGGTGTCGGGTGTCGGGTGTCAGGTGTCGGGTGTCGGGTGTCGGGTGTCGGGTGTCGGGTGTCGGGTGTCGGGAAAAATTGAACTTTACTCAGGGAGTAACCAACAACTCTATTGTTTAGTCCATCTATCTCTACAGTCAAAACCCAGAACTCAAGTCATGCTTGATACTAGAACCTGAGAATACATTCTCCCTCATTCCCAGCCATTACACTCATGTCCTCTGTCTCTCGCGAAATTGTCTTTATCCTCTTGCTCATCGGACTCAATGGTATCTTTGCTATGTCAGAGATGGCGATTGTCGCTGCTCGCAAGGTACGCCTGCAACAGTTAGCCAATCAAGGCAATTCTAAAGCTCGCACGGCTTTGGAGTTGACTAATTCCCCCAATCAGTTCCTCTCTACCGTTCAAATTGGCATTACCCTAATTGGTATCCTCGCCGGTGCCTTTGGCGGGGCGACGATTGCTGAACAACTTGCCACTCAGTTAAAGGAAATTCCCCTAATTGCATCCAAGGCGGATGCGATCGCGTTATTTGTTGTCGTGGTCATAATTACCTACCTGTCTCTGGTTATCGGGGAACTGGTACCCAAACGATTGGCACTCAGTAACCCCGAATTAATTGCCACGGCGGTAGCCGCCCCGATGAAATTTGTGGCAAAACTCACAGCCCCTGCGGTTCATTTACTCAGCTATTCCACGGAAACGGTACTGCACTTATTGGACATCGCCCCCTCTCAAGAACCAACGGTGACAGAAGAAGAAATCAAGATTTTAATGCAGCAAGGTACCGAAGCCGGAACCTTTGAGAAAGTCGAACAAGACATGGTGCAGCGAGTATTCCGATTAGGCGATCGCCGGGTGAGTAGTTTGATGACGCCTCGTCCTGATATTGTCTGGCTAAATTTAAATGATTCCTCGGAAATGAACCGCCATAAGATGATGAATAGTTCCCATACCCGTTTTCCGGTTTGTCAGGGGGGGATTGACAATGTACTGGGTGTTGTGCAGGTCAATACCTTACTTGCCCATTGTCTCGCGGGTCATCCCCTGGATCTAACCTGTTGCTTGCGACAGCCGTTATTTGTCCCCGGAAGCACAAGGGCGCTGAAAGTATTGGAGTTATTCAAGCAATCGGGACCGCATTTAGCATTGGTGGTGGATGAGTATGGGGTGATTCAAGGATTAGTCACACTCAATGATATTTTAGAAGCCATTATTGGTGAAATTCCCTCTTTTGATGATGCGGATGAGTTGCACGCGGTACAGCGAGAGGATGGTTCCTGGTTAGTTGATGGCATGTTATCCGTTGAAGAGTTCCGCAAACTATTTGGCATTGACGAGTTACCGGGAGAGCAACGGGGAAACTATCATACGTTAGGCGGTTTTGTGATTACTCATTTAGGTCGCATTCCCACAGCGGCTGAATATTTTGAATGGGGAGGGTTACGGTTTGAAGTGATGGATATGGATGGCAATCGGGTGGATAAGGTATTGGTGATACCGTTGTCTAAAGAGTATTATCAGCGTCCCAATGATGTGTATTAATAATCCTTTTTGTAGAGACGTTGCATGCAACGTCTCTACTAATCGGGTCGCCCTATTGTTTTAAACGCTACCAACCATGGGTTTTTCTGGCAACGATTGACGTAAACGATCGCCATATAAGGCTAACGCATTCCCCGCCAACAGCAGTCCCAGATGTTCTCGGTCATAATCGGCAACAGTTGCGGCATCCTGGACACAGCCGTGCAGCACACCATCCCAGTGACCGTAATCTCCAGAGAAGCAGGTTAAATGCTTACCAATTTCACCCATCGCCACGGGCAAATACGCTGGACCCGGATCATCGGATTCAAAGGACGTAAAAATTTGACCCCGTTCAAAATACTCGAAGGGGTCACGGTGACGCAGGTCATAATGTTCATACAAGCTAGCATCCTCAATTTTGGTCGGATCATGTGCCGCATTCCACAACAAATCAAACAGGTTTTTCGCCTGAGAGATAATGTTGACATTATCGCGTCCGCCTTTTTCTTGAATCATCAACTTGGTGAATTCCATCAAAGACGGGCGATAGGGATGTTTGGGGTCAAAGTCGCGAATCCGCTTTTCCCAATGTTCATGGAACGCATGGGCTAAATCCGGTAGCCAACCACAACCGCCTTCTAAGAAGCCAACGCGCAGGGTGGGGAATTGTTCAAACGCCCCATCAAATACCATCCGGGCTAATGCTAACTGTTGCTGGTTGCGTTGGACAAAAATGTGGTTGAGGACAAAGGTTTCTAGATGATCCGCAATTCCGCCCACCATGTAGGAACCGGGTCCCCCGTGAATTCCTAAACCAATATCCAAGTCTACCGCCGCCTGTAAAATCGGACGGAAGTCAGGATGGCTAATTGCCTTACAGGTGCGAATTTCGGGGAATGCATCGGGGGCTTTGGGATGGGGAATCGGCATATTGGGCGCAACGGCGACGCTAATCATCCCCAGTTCGTTGACGCAGCGATACATTTCCTTAACCGCTTCATCTACATCCTGAAGACAAATAACCCCAATGGGTTTGAGGCGATTATCATAGCCCCGGCAATCATCTGCCATGTAACTGTTATAGGCGCGGCAAAGTGCGATCGCAAAGTCTTTATCCAGAATACTCGAAAAGATTAGATTCAGCGTGCCAAAGATAACATGGACATCAATTCCCTCTTGATCCATGTGTTGAATCCGCACCCGATTGAACATCGCACCCAATGTGGTATCTGGATGCAGATTGCGAAAGCCACCTTTCCCTAACCCTTGAGGTTGGGGAAACATCCGCAGGAAGTCATTTTTCCCGGTTTCTGGATTGAAGTCTACAATCTTTGCCCGTTGGTCACCGAGACTATCAATCACTAAACCGACGCGATCGCGATACTCTGGTTCTAGATAATCCCGCATAATCATCGGATTCTCTAGCTTATGAGCATCCGCATCGATCACTAGCAAGTCTTGATACATTCTCACTCCTCAACTTGTTGATGAAGGCTTAAGTCTTTAATGTTACTAAATGTTACGGATTCGGGCTATGGGACAAGAAGGCTCCAAGGGGTAGAAGGAAAAAATGCCCAAGGGATTTGGTATACCCATCACCCCATCACCCCATCACCCCAATCATCCCTTCCTGGCTGGGCGCAAGCCAAACCAGTTCTCGAATGACCAAGATAGAGACGCGAGGATAGTGATACCCGGATATTTGCGAAACGCGGGTTCATTCTTCTCAAAGAACGCATGTCCCCCCAAAGCAAAGACTTGGGTGAGGATGACGCAAATCAAGGTTAACCGCCAATCATAGAATAGTAGGATAACGGCTGCGATCGCGAGTAGGTTGGTGAGGTGGTGCAGCCTCTGATTAATCGGATGCCGATGAGAGGCGATGAAATGGGCTTTGGCTTCTTGGAAGTTGTTCAACAATGGGACTCTCCTACAGTGACACTCAACTCAGCAGGCTTAAAACATTTTAGTGCCGTGGCACAATTGAGTGGATTAATAGTACGCCAAGAAACCCTAGGGACGCAAGGCTGAGTCCTTTACAGTTTCTGGGCGTAAACATCTTAAATTATTCTTCCTTTTTAATCGGAGCCGGACAGAGAATACCTTCGGAGCGCAAGGTATCCATAAACATCTTCCGCAGAATGCGCTGGATTTGAAGATGCTTTCCTGGCTTTGCCTTCGTCAATGTCTGTAGCAACAAGTTAGACTCCCCTAGACTTTCCACGCCATCAACTTGTGTGGGTTCGAGTACATCGGGATAATTGGCTTTTAATTCCTGTCCTACCTCCTCAACGACTTGATAGACATGGGCTAAGTTGGCATTATAAGGTATGCAAACTTCCACGACGGCAAAAATGTATTCTTTGGAGTAGTTAATCACTGAGCCAATCGCACCATTGCGAATAATCTGTAATTGACCATTAGGATGTCTGAGACGAGTGGTTCTCAGTTCAATCGCCTCCACCGTCCCCTCGACGACTTTCTCTTCCACGTTCCCGGCTTCAATATAATCCCCGACTAAATAGTAGTTTTCAAACAGAATAAAGAAGCCACAAACCATATCGTTAACCAGTTCCTGGGCGCCAAATCCTACCGCTAGACCAATAATACCCGCACCCGCTAGGATAGGAGTTGGATCAATATCAAGAGTATACAGGATTGAAACCCCAACGGTGAAATAAATTAAGTATTGCAATATACTGCGAAACAGTGGAATCAAGGTTAAGCGTCTGCTTCTTTGCCTGTCGGTCAATTTTTTCTCTTTAAAGACTAATTCTTCAGCCAGTAAATAAACCACATCATAAAATACCCGGCTCAAGAATATCAGGGTAATAATTTTGATAATTCGCAGCCAAAAATCGGACAGGTTGGCGATGACTTCAATCTGCTGAGTTACCAGTGTAGCGATGCAGGCGTAGAGAACCAATTCCAAACACCGCTTCAAAAAAGGGATCAGGTGGCGTAGGCGATCGTAAAATCTTAATAGGTTATCCGGGCTAGAGTATCTGATACTGAGAGCATCTAGGATATCCACGATCGCGGCTGCCGCTTTAATAATAAGTAATCCAACCGCGATGATTAAATAGATGCGTAGGGCGACAAAAATATAGTCAGAAATTACGGCGGGTAAATTTAGAAACAGACTACAGCAACCGATTATCCACAGCCAACTTCCCCATTTGATTCTTTTATAAAGTTCGGCAAAAAAAGCATCAATGCTTTCATCATCGGTGGTGCTGCTGTCTAGGTTTTTGGCGCGAGTGTTAGCTAATTTGAGGCAGTATTTGATCAAAGCTAGAGCGATCGCCGCTAAAATTACCGCACCAAGACTTTGAGCCATGCCAACTGCCAAGGCTAGCCAAAATCTGGGTGGAATAAGCCTAATCAAGTCCAGTGTATATTTTTGTAAGTCTTTGCCTTGATAGATCAGGAAAAAATTAACACCGACAATCACCAGGCACAGCACCGAGCCAGTCAGGAGCAACAATCCGGTGATGTTTCGACGCATCATTTTGACTTGTTGCGCCTCGATCTTAAATAGTGGGTATTTAATCAAGAGTTTTGACGACTTACCCACAAGCCAAATCAAAACCAAGAAAATGATAATTACCAGACTGACTTCAGCTAAAATGATTAATGCGTTCATAATTTTTGCTCAGCAACACTACCCTCAACTATTTAATTATGATTATAATGACATATTTTTTAGGTAATTTGGTGTCAAAAAGATTAGCCGAGGTTTCGGCATGAAGAAAATAAAGCTTCTTTACTTATCCTTTTATGGTAGCAAAAAATGGCATAAGCCCCTAGTTCGGAGCCATTTTCCTATGAATTGGGATGCTCACCCTATACCTCCTATTCTGAGAATAGTGCAAGATCACAAAGCCCTTTTTGTTCACGTCCACTCTAGTGGATTTAACTTATAATAGTGTTTTAATTGCCGATAAAGTGCAGTATGTTTCCTTACCATTTGCTCAGGTTTTTCAAAGAAAGTCTCTGTCGCTACAGCAAAAAATTCGGCGGGGTCAGTCGCACCGTATTTATTCATCACTGTTTTTCTACCGCGTTGAGCATCACGTTGTAATTGCTGATACTCTTGGGTAAATACCTGCGCCCACGTCCGATAATCAGCCTTAGAGTCCAGCTTCGGTACACCGTTAATCATCCCATCGGTTTGATCGAGTTGATGGGCAAATTCATGGAGAACCACATTATGTCCATCCTGCCAATTCTGGATATCATATTCGATTTGCTGCCAGGATAGGACAAGTTGATCTCGTGTCCAAGATTCCCCCAGTCTCACTTCATCTCTTTCTTCTACAATATAATCACTGATTCGCTTTGTTGGTTTGACCCGATAGGCGCTGGGATACACCAAAATTGAAACTAAATTGGGGTAATAGTCCCCTCTATCATTCAGTAAAAGCAGACAAGCTTGAGCTGCAATCGTCAGTTTTATTTCTTCAGTAATCTGTAATCCTCTACAGCCAATAAACTGTTTTTCAGCTAAAAAAACAGCCATGTAACCTTGGAGTTTTCGTTGTCGGGATTGAGGTAGACGGTGATAGAATGGCAAAATTTGCTCGATAAACCTTTGCCAACGCCGAGGAAACGATTGATTTTTAATGCGGTTCCGTCGCCATTTAGTCAGAAGTGGACTCAAGAGAACCCCAGCGCAAATCCCAACAATAATTACTAAAACAATAATAGCTTCAACCATATAATTTATTTTAAGTTGTAGCCCTCACCGGATGCCCGTCTCCTTTTTGATCCCCCTTCCGTCCCCGATTAGATCCCCCTTCCGTGACCCTTCAAAAGGGGGAAGCCAAATGAATGTTACTTCGCTTTTGGTTCCATGGGGGAAGCCAACGGATTACTGATACTCCAGGAAATCATGGAGAATTTCATCGGGTTCGTCATCGATGTCTTTCCAATCCTCAGATACCTCAGATGCGATCGCGGATTGTGCGGATTGTTGGGTTGGGGTATTATTAGCCTTTACCTGACTCAGCGCCGCAACTTGTTGGCTGAGGCGGTCAACTTTTTCGGCGAGGGTATCCAATTGTTCGACAGTAGCATAGCGTTTGGCTTCTTCGCCTAGCTGGAAAAATTGAGTCAAGATTTCCACAATCGCCGAGTCAAGGGAGTCAATTTGGTTTTTCTCTTGGTAGGTTATCAAAGATTGGTAGAGGGAATCGGAAATAGAAACACTAGGAAGCTTTTTGTTAGAATTCATAAGTTTTGCCCTTCAAACTAGAGTACAATGAGGTAATACAGCTAATTCACTCGTGAAAACTATCATTATATCGGGACTGGTGTTAGCCTTCGCGATCGCCTGTCATTCTCCCTCTCCCTCTGAGCCTAAAGCTTCCGTCAGTACAGCTCAAAGCAGTACGGATAAATTCGCGTCGAACCTTAGCCAAACGACTTCTGGTTCTGAAACCCCAATCGTTGGCGATAACCCAACCGTTGGTAGAGTCAAAAGTATGGTTAATGGTGACCTAATGTGTTACGTTAGCCTGGTTGATGAAAATAATAGTGAACATGAAATCGGTGCAACGTTTGATATCTGTGCCAATTCTAACCTATTTCTAAATCAAAAAGTACGCCTTGTTTATGATAGAATTCCCGTTAATGATTGCCAAAGTATTGAACCCTGTGGCAAGACCCGAATAGAGTCTCTGATTACTAAAATGGAGACGGTTAGAGACGGAAACTCACAAACATTAAGTAATGGTGAGTGGACAATCACGATTGGGAATCGAGAGTCTTGGTCAGGAGTGAATAGAACAGGAAATCTGAGCTATCAGGGATGTGATTCCCAAGGTAACTGTATTGATTTAACAGGCGGTAAAGTGACCTGTCGCGATGGACTATGTACAATCGGGTGGAGAAATGGGGATTATTTTTATGTAATTGAACAACCAATCGATAATCCAGAGCGTCCTGAATTATCGGAGAGTTCAACAAGACTTATTGTCCGTAAAGGTTCTGAGGTCATCCTAGAAACGACAGGATTTCAAATTGTCTCTCCTTAGCCTTTGCCTAATCAGAATTACCTCCATTACTCTTTAAATTCTGTACCTTTTAAACGTCCCTGCCGAACTTCAGCTTCCGAACTATCTGCATAAATACTCGTCGTAATCACGCGATTCGTGACCTCCTCTAAATAGGAACGCAGTGTCTCATCCAACTCCTGAAATTCGGGCCACAGGGTTTCATCAACAAAGCTAATGGGAACACGAGCCATTACTGTGGTATATTTTTGTCGATAATAGCGATAGGGTTCAATCCCGTAACGACGTAATAACGCTAAAAATAGCTTCTTTGACCACATATCCGTCAATGTGAATTTGTATTCCACCGGGGGATCAAGCTTTTGCACATCGGTGAGCTTTTCGCGGATACGTTCTAGGGCGTTCGCCGCCGCTACCTTTTCTCCGGTTGTGGTTGCACCTGCAAATAAGGATTCAATGCGTTGTAGTTTTTCAATCAGCTTTTGTTCTTCTGTCAAGATGATTCCCTCTCGGCTTCAATTCAAATTGACCACCGATAATATATCATGCTGCGAGAATAGTGTAACGTAGTAATGTAGGGTGGGTTAGGCGGCATCTAAATCGAAGCGATAATCATTTAATGGAGTATCCGCCGTAACCCACCGAGGTTAACGGAAAAATATATTATTGAATCAATATTTCAGCGTATTAGCGTTACCTGTAAGGGCACGGCAATGCCCATGGGTGTCAACTTAAGCCACATTACCCACGATAGGATACTGGGTGTGGGGTATGGGGTGTGGGGTGTGGGGGAAAGCGAGCAATTTTGGGGAGCTATGTATTAAACGGAACCTGTTTGAAAAA
>NZ_JAVKEA010000231.1:0-40703 GCF_040221695.1 Coleofasciculus sp. E2-BRE-01
GCAACTCCTGTCTCTTGTGGTATGGTTACTCCAGTATCTGCTAGTTGTACATCGCCCGATTCGTTAACCTCGACGCCTGTATCAACCTCTTCCCCTGAACCGGTTAATAATTCGGCTAAATCTCCTGGCTGAACTGGCAACAATTCCCCATCTGACGTCCTCGGTGGTTCAACCTCCAGAGACAATAATCCCCCAGGTCGAGAAATTTTGACTAAATTGGAACCGGGAACGGCTGCAACGGTAATGCTTCCCCCAGGTGCGGTTAGTTTCCCGGTGTTAACGACATTGCCAGCCAGTAGGGTTAGATTTTTTCCTTCTGATACCGCTAAGTCGCCTGCATTAACAATACTTCCCGCCTCAGATACATCAAAGGCAAATTGGTTGGGGTTTCCGACTAAGTTGTTATAATCATTCGTGCCAATGGCGTTGAACCAATTACCATTGTCAAAACCAATAGCGTCAGCGGTGGTGGCGAAAAAGTCACCGGGGACGTTTAATTGGGAAGAAGGACCCAAAATAATCCCAGCCGGATTCATTATATATAAGTTAGGATTGCCGCCTGTGACCTGAATTAACCCGTTAATCACAGAGGCGTCACCACCGACGACGCGACTGAGGATATTGTTTAAATCTGGATTGGCTAAAAAGTTGGCGACTTCTTCGGGATTTAAGCCAAACTGCTGGAAACTCTGGAAAAGATTTTTGCCATCAGAAGACAGACTACCACCGGAAATGTCGATGCGGTTCCCATCCGGTGTGACAATTGTCCCTGTACCGTCTGCTGCGGGAATCGGCTGCGCCAAGACTGGAGAATCAACCACCAGTGACGCAATACCCAAAAGTATACCTTGGCACAGACACAGCAAGACCGATAAGCAACGCCAGCACAACCGAGCCGATTTCATTAGTTCAACACCCTGTAATCGCTATGCTTGATAGTTTCGCTGATCCTGAGCGTTTTTGGGTTTTATTTTAATAAAAGTAAACAATATTTAGTTTTGATTCATTGTGCTATTCGACTAGCAGGATGAATCAATTATGATAAAAAAATCCAACTCTTATCGGGTTGCACAGAGTAGGTAAAACGTCCATGGTGAACTGTTAAAAAATCAAATCCTGACCATCAAACATTATTTTTCAGGACTTAGGCAGCGAAACCACTTATGGGGGCAAAGGTGCGTTACGCTACGCTAACACACCCTACGAATAGAGACTTGGCGTAAGTCCGATTTTTATAATAAGTTGGCAATGGCTAGTGGAGTGGCACACCTTAATTGGTGGATTAGAATCGTAGGGGCGCACCGACGTGCGCCCAATTTCACGCCGACGTGCGCCCAGAAAATCGGCAAAATCTATCAGATTTGTTTTGTAGTGAGAGAACCTGAGCCAACTCCAGCTATGCGTTTAAGCACTAAAGTGCTTACTACAAACTTGCTTTCTGCTTTATCTTAAGGATTGCGTCGCCGAAATTCTGCCGGGGTTAAGCGTAGGGGTTGTTCCGGGTTCCAAATTCCATATCCCATAATTCGGGCGTATTCTTGAGCGCGGATTAGGCGTTCATTATATTTATTATTGGGCGATCGCGGTGTCGCTAGAACATATCCTTCTTTGATTAGTTGTTCATTGATCATGACTCCATCATGCCAAACGTAGGCTAACCAACGACCAAAACTGTCTTTGGTTTGGACATCGGGTTCTAAGAAAACTGATTGGAGTACCAGTTGTTGACCCCTCGTTTCACCGATAAGTTGTTCAATCCGAGTTTTAGCCGCCGTTCCCCAAGGCTGTTGTTTTAAGTCGGGTGCTTCTATGCCAATTAACCGCACCCGGACGATTAAGGCGGGTTGTTGAGTGGTATCTAATACTTCGATGGTTTGTCCACTGACAACTTGTTGGACTTGTACAGGGATACCAGGAGGAACTTTTTTAGATTGGCATCCTCCCAGTAATAGGAGAAGGCTACAGCTAATCAGGAGGGCAATAAGGCGGTTGGGATAAGTGGTTAAGGTATCCGAAATGGAACTATTAGTTGTGTGATTAGCTGTAGCTGTGTGGTGTTTTGATCCCCCCCAGCCCCCCTTCACAAGGGGGGAGTAATGCTGATATTGGTGATTGATGTTTGTTCTAATCCTCATCTAAGGGCAATCCAAACCGAATCTTGCCTTTACCAAAATAGCGCCCAAATTGGAGTTCGTAGACTTCATCTTCATCCTGGGTTTCGACTTCTATGTCAGAACGGGGATAACCCACACATAAAAGCGCGTAACCTTTTTGGCGCAGCGCTGGCGATAGTCCCATGGCTTCGGGTTGATAGATGTCACCGGAGAGGACACGCACCGCACAGGTGGTGCAAGCGCCATTGCGACAAGAAAACGGGAGTTCTACGCCTTGGTCTTCGGCGGCTTGGAGAATGTAGCGATCGCTTGGAACTTCTAGAGTATGCTTGGTATTGGTTTGGCGATGGTGAATGGTAATTTTATAGAATTGAGTCATCCCTTTCGTGTATAATTACAGATTGTGTGCTAAGTTTGATACTGTTAAGTCTCGCACACATCATAATAAACCCCCTGGAGAGGTGGCCGAGCGGTTTAAGGCGCAGCACTGGAAATGCTGTTTAGGGGAAACTCTAACGAGGGTTCGAATCCCTCCCTCTCCGTTGACAAGACGGTTGAATCATTCTAAGCCTGACGTGTCGGGTGTAACCGGAACAGTTCGAGGTCTTTGAGTGGCGATGCGGATAGAAAGCAAGTAAAGCCCCCCCGCGATCAGCACAGCAAAGATTAGTAGCAGGACTCTAACCCAGGTCTTTTGATGCCAATTTTTCGGCTCTGGCTCATGCATCAGTTTTTTGCCACCCTTGATTGGCGTATTGCTTCAGATAAACTAATTGTAGCGAGACAGGTGAATCATCCCCCCACAGGGGATGCTACCCTAAGGGTAACTGGCGAGTCTCAATTCCTAACCTCGGAAGAGACCCAGTGAATGTTCCATCAATTGATAGGATAGTCTTGTGGTTGCCACTCCTGAAAAAGTCCAATCAATACCCACATCTAACCCAGAAGGCGGCGATCGCGTTGCCGTTTTACTCATGGGTTACGGGGAAGTCGAAAGTTACGAAGACTTTGCCAACTATAATGAGCAAGCCTTAAACTTATTAACCGCTAAGTTTGCACCTGTACCCACTTGGGTGTATCCCCCCTTAGCCAAACTGTTAGCCGTTTTTGATTTCCATGAGTGGGGACATCAGCACAATAACTTCATCTCCCCCCACAACCAAATTTTTGAGCAGCAACGAGCCGGAATCGAACAACACCTGCAAGAAAAATGGGGCGATCGCGTCCAAGTCTTTAAGGCGTTTAACTTCTGCGCTCCGTTTTTACCGGAACAGGTGCTGGAGCAGATTAAAGCTCAAGGCTTTGATAAACTGCTGATTTATCCCCTCCTCGTCGTTGATTCTATCTTCACCAGTGGCATTGCTGTCGAACAGGTGAATAATGCCTTAGTCAAGTTGACAGAGGGCGACGAACATTGGCTCAACGGACAACGGTATATCCCCTCGTTTTACAACGAATCCGCCTACATTGACTTAATGGCGCAGATGGTAGAGGAAAAAATCGCGGCTGATTTAGCCTCGGCTTACTTACCCTCTCAAATTGGCATTGTCCTGATGAACCATGGTTGTCCCCACGAGGCAAAGGGATTTACCTCCGGCATCATGGAAAGTGAGGCATTGTATGAACGGGTACGGGAAAAGTTAATTTATAAGTATCCTTTAATTTCAGTGGGTTGGCTGAATCACCAAACCCCTTTGATTAAATGGACACAACCCAATACTGAGTTAGCGGCGAAGAATCTGATTGATTTAGGGGCAAAAGCGATCGTATTTATGCCGATTGGCTTTGCTACAGAAAATCATGAAACCTTGCTAGATGTTCATCACATCATTCACGCTTTAGAGCATCGTAACTCTGATGTGACGTATGTGCAGATGCCCTGTGTTAATGATCATCCTGACTTTCTAGCCATGGCGGCAGATTGGGCAAATCCTCAGATTGAAGCGCTTTTAAGCGAAACTGCGATCGCGGTTAATCCGGAATCAGCTTCCAGTCATCATCATCACCATCATCATCACCACGATCACTAAACCTAAGATCCCCGACTTCTTGAAGAAGTTGGGGATCTGATTAAGAGAGTTAGCCTTCCTTAACCTCCCATCGACACAACCGGGGAAGCTGTGCCAAATCTAGGAGATAGTTACCCGTCCAAAGAACAATTTCTACAATTAACAGAGTCCTTACCCACATCAATTCGCTATCAGAATTCAGGATAGTCAATCCTTCATATAATTGCCAGAGGCGATAAGGCAGATATAAGTAAGGAACCATTACCCAAACGACCGATTGAAACTGTTTTAATGTGATTATCTCCGATATAATTTGTAATCCTAGCATCAAAAAATAGGAGACAAGTACAGTTAACACCGTAGAATAATGCCACCAGACACCCCAGAGAAGCATAACGACTAGGGGAACCAAGACTCCGATAACCTGAACTGTACCAAACCAAATTTTGAACCATCCGGGCAAGGGTTCAGGAATAGTGAACGGTTTAGCCTTCCGCCACGCCCAGCCGACAATTGCGGTAAATCCAGTGGCAACGATAAAGAAACCGAGGTTCTCTACAATTAGGTATAAATTAGTATTGACAGAAGTCATATAATTGTGATCCGTAATCGGTTAATTGTCAGGTAAATCGCGTTTGAAACAATTTATTGATGATCTGTCATTTTCTCATCGGTTCTCCTAGTTCTGGCAAGTCTACCCTAGCTACCAAACTAACTCAACTCGAACCCAAAGCGGTGATTGTATCCACAGACGCGATCCGGGCGCAGCTATTTGGGGATGAGAACATCCAAGGGGATTGGTCATTGATTGAGGCGCAAGTGTTGCAGCAAATTCATCGATCCATTGCCGATGGCAACCCGGTGATTTATGATGCCACCAATGCTAAACCCGAATGGCGGCGATCGCTGTTGCCTAAGATATCTGGTGAAACCGTGCGCTGGGTAGCTTGGTATCTTACCACTCCCTTAGAAACTTGCAAAGCTTGGAACCGACAGCGCCAACGCCAAGTTCCTGATCCGGTGATTGAGGAGTTCTATCGCGCATTACGAGATCATCCACCTCAAACCAACGAGGGATTTTTAGCCGTGAATTCGGTCAATATCGCGGATACAGAATTGGAGATCTCGTCAATGTTCAACCGTTTTGATCAACCAATCAATCGGTAGAAACGTTGCATGCAACGTCTCTACATATCTATGTAATCTAAAGATAGGTAGGATTAAAGGGATTCATCGTTTTATAGGATGACTGACGAACATAAGGCTGACGTACCATCGGCTGATTCTCAGCAGGTGCAAAAACCAACGGAAGGAACAACCCCAGAATCGGTTGATAACTCCTGGACGAACCGCATGGCTGGACTCTGGACTACAGCCAGCGATCGCTTGCAGAAACTCCTTCCCACCGAACAAGTCACACAAACGGTGATTGACTGGTTTAGTGTTAATGAGGCGCAAGTCGCTGAGATTTTGGCGTCGGTGCGGAAAGAACTCCCCACAACCCAAGCGCTGCTGATTGGCAAGCCTCAATCAGGGAAAAGTTCTATTGTGCGGGGATTGACAGGGGTTTCGGCGGAGATTGTGGGTCAGGGATTTCGTCCCCATACGCAATATACTGAGCGTTATGCCTATCCCTCAAATGACCTACCCTTGCTGATTTTCACCGATACTGTGGGTTTGGGTGATGTTAACCAAGAAACGCCGATCATTATTCAGGAATTGGCGGGCGAATTGCAACAGGATAGTAATCGTGCCAGAATCCTGATTTTGACGGTGAAAATTAATGACTTTGCTACGGATACGCTGAGACAGGTGGCTGAACAGTTACAAGAGGAATATCCCCAGATTCCCTGTTTGCTGGCTGTAACTTGTTTACATGAACTTTATCCAACTGATGTCGTTGATCATCCTGCTTATCCGCCAGACTATGAAGAGTTGAATCGCGCCTTTGAGGGGATTCAGGACACCTTTAAGGGACTTTATAATCGGGCGGTTATGATTGATTTTACCCTAGAAGAAGATGAGTATAATCCCGTATTTTATGGCTTAGAGGCACTCAGCGACGCCTTAGCTGAGTTATTACCAGAAGCCGAATCTCGTGCCATTTCTCAATTATTGGCACAGGGAGACGCAGGTCAGCAACTTGGTAATCTCTACCGGGATGTCGGGCGACGTTATATTTTGTCATTTTCGATTATGGCAGCAACTCTGGCGGCTGTACCGTTACCTTTTGCTACAATGCCCGTTTTGACGGCGCTACAAGTCTCACTGGTTGGTTTGTTGGGGAAATTGTATGGACAAACGCTGACGCCTTCTCAAGCTGGGGGAGTCGTGAGTGCGATCGCGGGGGGTTTTGTGGCGCAGGCGGTGGGACGAGAGTTAATCAAATTTTTACCCGGTTTAGGGAGTGCGATCGCGGCGTCTTGGGCGGCGGCGTATACGTGGGCGTTGGGTGAGGGGGCTTGTGTTTATTTTGGGGATTTAATGGGCGGAAAAAAACCCGATCCTCAGAAAATTCAAGCGGTGATGCAAGAAGCATTTCAGTCGGCTAAAGAACGATTTAAAGGTATAAAGTAAACCTGAAAACCAGCCCGGAGTTCAAACTCCGGGCTAATAGCCCAAGTCCATTAAAATGGACTAAAATTCTTATTCAGTCGTCTTTAGACGACTTTAGCTTTCAGCCTTGGGTTTCAACCCAAGGCGGTTGGTGAGACTGTGGTCAAAGTATAGCAACCGCCATAGCGGTTAGGACACATCATTTATGTAGAGACGTTGCATGCAACGTCTCTACAATGGTGCCGAAAGTCCTAATTGATGTGTCTACTGCTATAATTGCCAGCCGTGCTAATCCAACATTCATTCTCGCAGGTAAGATAAGGAAACATATTGATCAAGGGTATTCAGATGGCAACCATCACACTTGAGCTTACGCCAGAACTCGAACAACAGTTACGGGATGAGGCTGCCCAACAAGGTCTTGATCCCAATCATTACATTGTGAATGCATTGAAAGAGCGCTTGCGCCCAGTTCCGCATCCTATTTCCCGCCTGTCAAAGGCTGAAGCTGACTTATTGCAAAACATTAATCTGGGTTTACCACCACAAAGATGGGAACAGTATCATACCCTGCTGGCTAAACGCCGTGCTGAAATCTTAACACCTGAGGAACAGGCAACATTAATTGAGATCTCCGACCAAATTGAACAAGCCAATGCTCGTCGAATTCAGTATTTAGTTGAACTGGCAAGTTTACGAAACACCTCATTGGAGACACTCATGCAGGAATTAGGCATTAAAGCCCCTGCATAAGTCTGAGCCAAAGTTAACAGCGAAACAGAAGGAAGCTGTTGCACACCTTCTCAAGTTGGAGGAGTCGTGAGTGCGATCGCGGCGTCTTGGGCGGCGGCGTATACCTGGGCTTTAGGTGAGGGGGCTTGTGTTTATTTTGGGGATTTAATGGGCGGAAAAAAACCCGATCCTCAGAAAATTCAATCGGTGATGCAAGAAGCGTTTCAGTCGGCTAAAGAACGATTTAAAGGTATAAAGTAAACCTGAAAACCCGCCCGGAGTTCAAACTCCAGGCTAATAGCCCAAGTCCATTAAAATGGACTAAAATTCTTATTCAGTCGTCTTTAGACGACTTTAGCTTTCAGCCTTGGGTTGAAACCCAAGGCGATTGGTGAGACTGTCGCTTCTGCTCCACCAACAATCCTAGTTGTTGCTGCTGACGAATAAATGCGGCTAAATAATCATGAACTAATTGATAGCGAGCAGCCGGAAGCTCTGGTAACATAAACACCAATCCAGATTCAACAAAAAGCCTAAGTACCAAATCTAATTTACTCGCATCTGTCGTTAAATCATAAACGAATTCCTTTAAATCTCGTTCTAATTCAGCGCGAGTCTTTAGCGGGCGAGTTCCCTTTTCATCCGTCAGCAAATACAGCAGTAATTCCGCTGCTTGTCGATTCTCAACGCCACAATCCTCAATCACAGCTTCTACGTAGTGCTTGACTAATTCGTCCTTCGTTCCTACCTCTCGATAGTCAGCCAATGTTTTAATGTTTTCCGCTTGCAGTTGCGCCCCGACAATCTGTAATTCAATGGGTAATATTTCCCCCGTTTGACCTGCTAAATCTTTGACCAGTTGATCAATTAAGGCGGGTTCTAGATAAAAGCGCGATCGCGTGGTTAAATCTTCTATAATTGATCGGGCATCTGCGGGTGAAAAATTTCCTAATCCATACAGTACATTCTTGCCTAAAATATCATGACCAATGACACTCATGCTATCCAGGCGATTGCACTCTAGTAGATAATGCAGGTAATCCTCCCGCAGCGATAGAATTACTTTGACTGATAAAATATTCAGACAGTCTCCTAAAAAGTCCCAAAATGGTCGCCGTTGCGCTAAATTGGGATAAACAAAGAAGAATTCTTCAAACTGATCAAAAATTAGCACTGTCCTGATATTGTGCTGTTCATTTTGCCGTAATTGTTCCAGGATTTTGGCGTAGGGCGGGGTTTGTGGCGAGGTTGGTGTTTTTCTGGAAAAGTTATTGTCTACATCCTGAGAAGGTGAGGGCGGATTTTGTTGAGAGGTTTGTGGTTTTCTGGAAAGGTTATCTCCTAAACCCGCCCCTACAGAAGAATCGGGCGGGTTTTGTTGAAAGGTTGGTGGTTTGATCGAAACGCTATCGTCTAAACCCGCCCCTACAGGATTATTTGGCGTTTTTTCCTCCTCTAACTCATCCCTTACAAAATTTGTTGTTAACTGCCTACTTAATTCTTCTACCCAATTGGTATAAACTCGGATTAAAATAGGTAAATTATTTTGAATACCAATAAATCTGTGCTTCAACGCTGGCATTAATCCCGCATTCACGAGAGAACTTTTGCCCACGCCAGATAGTCCATGGATCACGATTAGTTTACAGTCATTCCGTCCAATTCGTTCCAATAATCGCTCTAAATCTCGCTGTCGCCCTGATGCGATAATTTCCGGCGCAACTGTTTCTTGATTATCGGTTTTGGCTGACGCTTCTTGTCGATGGGGTTGGAGTCGCCCGGCACCAACAAAGGCGCGAATACTGTATTGTTGTTCAATAGAAAGCCGTAGTTGTTTTGTGGCAAAAGCCTCTAAATAGTGCTTTTTTTCAAAGTAAAGATCGCGTAATTCGGCTAAAATTCGGATATAAACTAAAGGATGTCCTTTATCACCTAACTCTCTGGCTTGCACCAAATGCGCGATCGCGTCGTGTTTATTGCCCAATTGTCGTTCGGCTTGGGCTAAAAATAGCAAGTTTAATCCCTGAAACCATCGCTTCTGTTCCGGGAGTTGAGCTAAAATATCCTCGGCTTGTTGTGCGACTTGGCGACTCTCTTCCCAGCGTTGTTTTTGTAAGGCGACTTCGGCTAAAAAACTATAATCTTGGGCTAATTTACTGGTAATTCCATACTGTTGATGCAAGGATAACCCCTTTTGTGCCACTTGCTCTAATTCATCCCATGACTGCATCCGTTGCAAGACTCGTTCAAGTTGGGTAATGGATTTTGCCACTAAATCGGGGCGGTTTTCTTGTTCAAAGATTTCCAGACATTGCTGTAAAGCAATCTTGGCGGGTTGCCAATTGGGTTCGCCGTGTTTTGTTCGATCAACGGCGTAATAGTGGTAGAGTCCAATGTGAAATAGCACTAACCCGACTTTTAATTGAGGGTTAATCGTTTCTCCGGGTTCTTCAATAAGGGTTGGTTGATTTAGATTATCGGTTTGAGGCGAAGGGTTATCAGTAAAACCCGCCCCTACATAGGTTTGTTGTTGCCAAAATTCTAAACTTTTCTGAAAATAATCTAAGGCTTCTGGACTATCACCCGCATTTATTCCGCGTAGAAATGCCAAGTCTGCGGCAAACTGGGGGGTTAAGTCTAGTTCCCGCTGAGATAACTCTTTTAAGGCTACCTCGAATTCTGAACGAGTTAAGCAACCTAGGTCTAAAATGTTGGCTAACTTATATAAAGATTGAGGGGAATTTACAGCTAAGGCTTTGGTAAATAGAGATGTGACAGCCTGCTGGAGACTATTAACTAACTCATCCGTTGGTATCGCAAACGCGGTTGTTGTTGCCCAACTCTCGAAATCTGGCGCAATTCTCAGTAGTCGAATATAAACCCGATCATTCATCCATAGGATGAAAGGAAAGGGAAAATTCTTGCGAAACTCCTCCCGCACCTGATTCATCGCCGCGAACATGTCGTCCACATTGTCTAAAGCGGCAAAGCCAGATACCATAAGGGCAGAAGGTATCTCCTGTCCCAGTTGCGATCGCACGGTGCTAAATAGGGTTTTGTCGTCTGGCTTCAGGTGAATAAGTCGGATGTCGAAGGTGCATTCGTCTTGCAGTTGCTGGATCAGGCGTTGTTGCAAATACCCATAGTTACAACGCGCCAACATCAGGCAAAACTGTCCCTGACAGGCTTCCATTGCCCAGGCTAATTCATCTAAAGACTCCTGATTGGCTAGAGTAAAATCGTTCAAGTCTTCACTCCTACATCATTTATTTATTGTAGTGAGTTCAGGGAAAAAGGAGCAAAAAATCTGACCACTTATTCTCATTGAGGCTAACTATCCCTGAATTAGCCTGTGTGGATATCATGAATACTCAACTCACACGTTCCGAACTTAATACATTTGAAAATATATTACCCCCTGACGGCACAGCCCAAGACGCGATCGCGCTTCTCAAAGACCAGAATGGTGATATTGAGGTAAATTTGAGGTTAACATAAGCACGTATTGGGTATATTGTCCATATACCTAAGATTACAAATTGTGACTTTAGAAAAATGCTACAATCTTTACTGATTAAGGCTTTCCGCTAATTTCCTAGTCCACCTATGAGCTGTGCCACGCTACTAGATTTACTTAAGTTTTGCGTAGCGCATTCACTCGGATCTGTTCTCCAACCTCGTGCTAACGGCTCAACAGGCGCTAAACGGCAATGTCATCTAACAATTTAGACCACTACTACAGAATACTGGGACTAGAACCCGGAGCCTCCCTAGAAGACGTGAACCAAGCCTACAAAGACTTGGCATTTATTTGGCACCCGGATCGCGTCCCCGAGGACAATCAGCGCTTGCGCCAGAAAGCTGAAGCCAAACTCAAGGAAATTAACCAAGCGCGAGACGAACTGCGATCGCAAAAACCCAAAACCCCCAAACCTCCATCCTCACCGCCGCGCAAATCGGCTTCCAATACCTATTATTACCGTGCGCGATCGCCCCGACGAGAACCCACTCAATCGCGGCGTTACTATCAATCCAGAGAACCGCAGCAACCGCCCTCCTCATCCAGGAACTACTACCAACCCAGAGAACCGCAGCAACCGCCTTCCTCATCCAGGAACTACTACCAACCCAGAGAACCTAAGCAATCCCAGCGCCCGCGATCGCAGCCTGATCTCAGTGGCGCTAATTTTCAGGGGGTTGATCTGAAAGAAAAAGACCTATCTGGACGTAATCTTAGTAATGCCAATCTCAGTCAAGCTAACCTGACGGATGCTTTTTTACATAAGGTGAATCTCAGTGGCGCGAATTTAGAGGGAGCAAATCTGTTTCGCGCTAACTTATTTCAAGCCTGTTTAGTTCAGGCAAATTTACGGGATGCGAATTTAATTGGTGCAGATTTAAGTGGGGCGGATTTGAGTGGTGCGGATTTGCGGGGCGCTAAAGTGGGAACAGGCGACCGATTGTTGGTTAAATTAACGGGAGCTATTTTATCGGGGGCTATTTTACCCGATGGTAGAATTCATGAGTAATCAGACTGAAGAAAATTTGTTTGAGTTCGTCAGCATAAGTTGTGAGGATGATCATGGATTTTCTCCCAAAGTCAACACTCCTAAAGCCATATCCACTACTAACTGCCGATTTCTTAACCACTTACGACCCGATTTGAAAAATCAACTCCTCATTATCTCCAAATTTCCCCTCAATCATATTGTGCCGAATACTCCAGTGTCATTCACCTTAAACATAAAGGTTTGGGTTTGAGGATAAGTTTGAATCACCTTTTGCAGGAGTGTAATCTCATCGAAGTCTAGAATATAGGTTCCACTATTTGGCTCAATCATGACATACCCATTGTTATCCTTCCTAAGGAGTTCCGGCTTTAATCGGTCAAAAATAACTTGACAACGCTGATACAATTCTTCCTTTTCAGCTTGCCACTGGGTTATTTTTTCCGGAGACCATTGAATCTCAGAAAATACTCTGCCTCGACGATGTACTGTAGGATTGGATTTTGATTGAGCCATTCTTGTTTATCCTGCTTCTAATCCTGGATAATTTTATCTCAATTTTATCTCTAAATTGCTAAATTGACTCCACTGTACGGGTGTATCTCGATCCGGTATCTTGGAAAGAAATACATCCGGCGCTTGTCGAGGCGGGTTGACACACCTACCGAGAATGTTGCTGACTTCAGCGTTTGTAGTCAGTGTCTGACTTTAAGGCGAAGACAGCGCCACGACGAACTCCTCCAGAATCTGCCCAGATAGGTTAACCTGTATGCTAGAAGACGGTTCCCCGTACCCACACCTTGAACAGTTAACAATCCTCTGACTGTCAACGTTCTCGTTTTGTCAATCCTTTATCAGGGATGAGCCGGAAGTTATATGAATAGTTTAATTCAAGATGACATATTGGACATATTTTCAGCCGACTTTTCCGGCGTATCTATCGCGAGAACGATTTCCAATTGTGGAGGAAACAGAATCCTATTATGGAAAAAGCATTGGCGATGAAACTTTAGAATTTTACTGGGCGAAAATTTAGCAGTAGAACCGACAAATATGGGCGCGAAGGTTTCGCCCCTACGAATGTACAAATGTATGACTGTATGACTTTTACAAACCAGGGTTTACTATGACTAAGGCATCATCACCAACATCTAGAGGCGTTAACCGACGCGGGGAAACGGATTGGCGACTTTTCCGGAGATTGGTTCCTTACGCGCTGACTAAAAAACGCCTACTGATCACAGCGATTATTTTACTCATTCCCGTATCCATTCTAGGTGCGATTCAACCCTTAATTATTGGGCAAGCGGTTTCCTTGATTCGTCAAGAAGAAGCCTGGTGGTTTCTG
The DNA here is from genome assembly GCF_040221695.1 of Coleofasciculus sp. E2-BRE-01. Taxonomy (NCBI): domain Bacteria; kingdom Bacillati; phylum Cyanobacteriota; class Cyanophyceae; order Coleofasciculales; family Coleofasciculaceae; genus Coleofasciculus; species Coleofasciculus sp. E2-BRE-01. Next base: position 13,268 of record NZ_JAVKEA010000231.1, read on the forward strand.
GATAATCGTTCTTTATCCGAAGGCATCAATATCCTGGCGACTCTGTTATTACTGAGTATCATTATCCGATTATCCTGTAGCATTTTTCAGAAATTCCTGGAAGAAAAATTAGGTCAGCAAATTACCGCCGGGATTCGCAATGATTTATTTGACCATATTACCTCCCTGGCGGTGCGATTTTTTGACCGAACTCCGGTGGGAAAACTGATTACCCGGATCACCAGTGATGTGGAAGCATTAGGATTAGTCTTTTCCAGTGGTGCCATTGGCATTCTCAATGACATTTTCTCAATGCTGGTTATTGCCATTTTCATGTTTTCCCTACAATGGCAACTGGCGCTAATTCTGATATTAATGTTATTTCCAGTTACCGGGTTAATTGTCTACTTCCAGCGGCAATATCGGAAAGCGAATTATACAGCCAGAGAAGAACTCTCCACACTCAACTCAATGTTGCAAGAAAATATCGCTGGGATTAATATTGTCCAACTATTTCGCCGGGAACAAGTGAATGCTGAGATGTTTCGGGCGGTGAACCAGCGCTATGTCGCGGAAGTTGATAAAACCATTTTTCACGATTCTGCTGTATCTGCCACATTAGAGTGGATTTCTTTGGTTGCGATCGCGGCGGTATTATGGTTAGGAGGCTGGTTAATTCTGCGAGATAATCTCAGTTTTGGTGTCTTATCTGCTTTTATTCTTTACGCCCAGCGTTTATTTAATCCTTTGCGTCAGTTTGCGGACAAGTTTACCATGTTCCAAGCTGGATTCACGGCACTTGAACGGGTGAGTGATATTATGCATGAGCCGATTGAAATTCGTGATCCAGAGTTATCTCATGCGGCGTTAATTTCAGAACAGCAGAGGACAAATGGTAAGAGAGAAATAGCGGCGCATCGAGGTGAAATCCGCTTTGAACACGTCTGGTTTGCTTATAAAGATGATGACTATGTTCTCAAAGATTTAAATTTTACCATTCGCCCCGGAGAAAAAGTGGCGTTAGTTGGTCCCACAGGTGCGGGAAAGAGTTCGATTATTCGTTTGCTGTGTCGCCTCTATGAAGCCACAAAGGGACGCATTTTAGTGGATGGGATTGATATTCGGGATTTGCCCCAAGCTGAATTACGGCGTCAGATGGCGGTTATTTTGCAAGAGGGGTTTTTGTTTGCTGGCGATGTTAAAAGTAATATTACCTTGGGCGAAGACTACTCGATTGAAGAAGTGAAAGCGGCGGCGGAAGCCACAAATGTGGCTCAATTTATCGAAGAACTTCCGCAAGGTTACGATACTCAACTTCGGGAGAGGGGAACGAACCTTTCTGGGGGTCAAAAGCAGTTATTAGCATTTGCCCGGGCGGCGATTCGTGATCCACAAATTCTGGTGTTAGATGAAGCGACGGCGAGTTTAGATGTGGGAACCGAAGCGTTAATTCAACAAGCCCTTGATCATTTATTGGAAAAACGCACGGCAATTATTATCGCCCACCGTCTCTCAACGATTCGCAATGTAGACCGAATTTTGGTGCTTAAGCGGGGTGAGTTGGTGGAATCCGGTTCTCATGAACACCTGTTGCAACAGAATGGTTTGTATGCGGCTTTGTATAAGTTGCAGATGTTGGGAAGTTAGGAGATTCGTCATTTGTCATTTGTCATTCGTCATTCGTCTCAAATCGAAACGACAAGAGGGCGGGTTTTGTTGATAAGTTATCGGTATACCCATCAATTAAACGGCTAAACCCGCCCCTACAATAAGATATAACTTTTACCTCCTGCCTTCTACCAGTTTCTTGCCCATGGCTATCGCTGATAAACCAAATTGTTTGCCTAGATTCGTTTGATTTGCCCAAGTTTTGGTAAATTGATTCCGTTTATTTTTCTTGTTCATATTGACAAGGATAACTAAGTATGTATAAAACCCTAAAAAGAATCGGTGCGATCGTGTCGATTACCCTCCTCACTTTCGCCCTAGGATGTTCTCCATCAGAACAAAATCCTGAGACGATTGAAAGCCGCGATCGCACGTCTGGGGAAACGACTGAATCTCCTGCAACCAAGCCCATTTCAGCACCAACACATTCTCTCGGTGAAGTCATTTCCATTAACAAAAACAATCTCAATCTCCAATTTACTGTTAACAGCACCAGGTTGCATCCCGGAAAAGGCGTGATTCAACCCAATAAAGGAAATCAGTGGGTGGTAGTCGATACAACAATTGTTAATCAAGGACAACAACCACAAACCTTTTCCGTGGTTTCCTTTGAAGTGATTGATGGCAACAATAATACTTATGAAGTGGCGCTTTTAGCCAGTGCATTGGAGGATATTGAGACACCGACAGGTGAAATTAGTCCCGGCGATCAACGACAGGGACAGCTTGTGTTTGAAGTTCCCGAAGATACAACCAATTTGAAACTGTTATTTCAGCCGAATCCGATTGAGTGTGAAGAAAAATCAACAGCAGCCAAGGGGTTAGATTGTCAACCCATTGTTGTTAAACTATAACCAATCACCCATCACCAATCAACCCTATGGAAACTGCCAATCCCATATTCCGCCATCAAATCTCTGCTGATGTAATTGCCTTAGACAAACAGGGACGAGTTATTCTAGTTGCTGATGTCAGAGGTAGCCGTGTGGTTAAGCTTACCCTCTCTCAATTTACCTCCTACCTAAAAGCCACGCAAACCGTGGCTCCGTTCGCGATGCTAGTTGACCCGGAAACGATTCAAATTGTTCAATGGGATGGCGTCAATTGGTCAGAGGCGATCTGTTCCCTAAAGACGACGGATGTGGTAAAACCATATATCAGAGACTTTGATAGTTATAAGCGTGACTATCAGCATCAACAGATAACTGGAGGTTACTTAGAAATATTGCTTTTAGCATGGCTGGACGACTTAGCCTTCCACTGGAAGTTAGAAACACCGCCAGCATCAGAAGAATTAGCAGCGATTGGTTTATTAGAACGACTAGACGAGGGTAGCACCAAACGTGAGGTAGAAATTTCAGGTGATACTATACTTAGAGACGAACTTTCTCATGAGTATTTGTACTGGGCGTGATTTATTAGCGACTACATTACTGCAAAATACGCCATCATCGGTGCAGCTAGTCATGCCAAGTATTTGTTTAATGGAATCTTTATCAGCGTTAGAAAAGGAGCAAAAATACCGCCGACGTTTTGAAAATGAACTAAATTTACAAATTAGTCAGTTACGGCGAGATGTCACCTCATCTCATGCGAGGTCGATGTTGGCGCTTTTAATGGAGTCTAGAACTGAAAATGAGCAGCTACTTGCAGAGATTAAAATGCGTCTGTATCAAGCGATTAACCAGATATCTGGAAAAGCTGAACTCATTGCTTTAACGCCGTCCATGATCCAAGATAGTTTAACTATTTCTTTAATTGATCAAGATTATACAGATAATCTAATTCTTCACTGTATTCTACATCAGGCTCGGTTATACCCGACGGAAACTCAAGCATTTTTGAGTAGTAATGAACGGGACTTTGGTACACCCGAAGTTCAAGCCGCATTGGGAAATGTTGGGATTACAAATTATTTTAGTAGCACTCAAGTATTGCTTAATTGGCTACAGTCCCAGCAATCTGAATAAGCAACAGAAATGATCAAAGTATTGGCTAGTTCTAACATAAGGCGTCTAGGGTTCGCTGCAATCCTCGCCTTCTTGTGTGCGATCGCGTTCTCCTCCTACAACCTGGTTAAATCCCCCAGCCAAGCTGTATCCACGTCACAGTTGGTAGTAAGTGTTCTCAGTGACCCCAAAACCTTTAACTACGCCCTCAGCAGTGAATCCCCGAATGTTTTTGGCTATATCTATGAAGGATTAGTCAGTGAAAATGGGTTAACGGGAACGGTTGAACCTGCACTCGCGGAAAGCTGGCAAGTTGCTCAGGATCAGCGACGAATTACGTTTACGTTACGTCAAGAGTTAAAATGGTCGGATGGTCAACCGTTGACGGTTGATGATGTCGTTTTTACCTATAATAATATTTACTTTAATCCGGAAATTCCTACAATTATTCGAGATAGCTTGACTTTAAACGATCAGGGTGAATTGCCAACGGTACGGAAACTGAATCAACGCCAAGTCGAATTCAGCGTTCCCCAACCCTTTGCCCCCTTGCTGCGATCGGCGACACTGGCTATTTTACCCCGTCATAGTTTGCGGAATTCTATTACTAAAACTGACGCCACAGGAAAACCCAAATTTCTCACCACTTGGGGAACCGATACCGAACCCAATCAAATTATTGGCAATGGTGCCTATCGCTTAACTCACTATTCGACCAGTGAACGAGTCATATTTGAACGTAATCCGTACTACTGGCGTGACTCGATGCCTTATATTGAAGAGATTGTCTGGCAAATTGTCGAATCTACCGATACCTCATTAATCCAATTTCGTTCCGGTTCCTTGGATGTGGTGGGAATTTCGCCCGACTATTTTTCCTTACTCAAACGGGAAGAAGAACGGGGAAATTTTACCATCTATCAGGGAGGATCTGCGCCAGGGACATCTTTTATTGCGTTTAATCTGAATCAAGGGCGGCGCAATGGTAAATCCTTAGTTGATCCGATTAAATCTCGCTGGTTTAATACGGTGGATTTTCGACAAGCGGTAGCTTATGCGATTGATCGGCAAAAAATCAATAACAATATTTTTCGCGGCTTGGGTGAATTGCAAAATTCACCGATTTCTGTACAAAGTCCTTACTATTTATCGCCTGAAGCAGGATTGAAGGTGTATCAATATAATCGCGATCGCGCCAAGGAACTCCTCTTAAATGCCGGATTTTCCTACAATGATCAGGGTCAATTGCAGGATGGGGAGGGGAACCGCGTCCGCTTTACCCTAATGACAAATGCAGGGAATAAAATCCGGGAAGCGATCGGGGCGCAAATTAAACAGGATTTGAGTCAAATTGGCATCCAAGTTGATTTCACTCCCATGGCGTTTAATACGCTATTGGATAAGCTAAATAACACGATTGATTGGGAATGTTATCTGTTGGGATTTACCGGGGGAATTGAACCCCATGATGGGGCAAATGTTTGGTTACCCAATGGTTCCTCCCATCGCTTCAACCAACCCGCCAAACCCGGTCAACCGCCGATTGAGGGACGGACAATTAGTGATTGGGAAGCAGAAATTGGGCGTCTGTATCTAGAGGGGGTGCAGGAGTTAGATGAAGCCAAGCGCAAAGCGATTTATGCCGAGACGCAACAGATTACTCAAGCGTATCTGCCGTTTATTTATTTAGTCAACCCCTTATCCATGGCGGCGGTACGCGATCGCGTCCAAGAGGTCAAATTTTCCGCCTTAGGGGGAGTATTCTGGAATATTTATGAACTCAAACTTGCAGCGGAGGACACTTAGTTCGTTTGTAGTTGCGCTTTAGCGCCATCAACGCTTGCATCAAACCCTTCAATCAAAAGGTTGATTTGTCGGGGTGGGTTTTACTCTTAGCTGCGGCGAAATCTTACCAAGTGAATAAACCTGCCCTGACCCTAAGTACAATTTTGGCTCAATGCAGCGCTTCTTTATGTTAATTTAATCAATGGCAAATCAAGTAGAGACTTGGGACGAAGTGAGATATAATAAATTCAACCATCATCCCGTTACTGACAAATAGAGCAATCATGTGCATTCCCTAGAAATCAAGGCTCAACTCAAATCCCTAATGAAAGAGGCATCATCAATAGAACCCTGTTTAGCAAAACGGTTAGACGAGATCAACCGCTGGGTGAAAGACATCAAGCCAGGTTCGCTTACTGCCAAAAAATTTGTCATGGCGTTTTTGTTAGAGGTGATTCGAGATGCTGACGTTTGGCTTAAGCTTAAAGGCTTATCCTCTCCAGAATTGCAGGACTCTGCTTTTGAGAAAATGACGCCCACGGAACAATATTGGTATGGTTATCTTTTTCCCCAATGGCTAAATAGCAGTGATCCAAAGTTTTACATTTGGAAACAAAAGTTGATGTCAAGTGAGTTCAGTCCAACAGACGATGATATTCTTAAATCTATAGTTCAGACAATTGAGAGTCGAGGGGGTACAGTTTGGCGATGCTATATCGCTGATTTTTCTATGGCAACAGATCTGATTGTTAGTTTTCGTCAAAGAAAACCACTTTGCCTTCAGGTGACGACTGTGAGTAATAACCATTCTCAAAAAAAATATAAAAATTGGCAGGATACGCTGCAAATGTGGGTAATTGATAGAGGACTTTTCCTAAGTTACAACCCTGGAAAGCCCGATTTTTTGGAGCAGTTAGTAACAATAACACTTCATAACAGTGACTTTCTTCCCCTGGGACGTTATCTCCAATTTCCCTAACGGGGCAGATTGGTTCTGACGACCGAATTTTTTTAGCACAAACGGAATTTTCTATCTAACTTATGGTCACCAAACAACAAAATTACAGCCATGATGAATTAGGCGCGTTTTCGGAAGCGCTGGAAAAATCCCGGAAAATGCAGCAGGATTGGCTGACTCATGGACTTGATTTTGTGAATTTGTATATTGAGGATATCGAGGGAGATTGGTTAGACAGGTGGGACGATGATGAAACAACAGGAGAGAATTCTGTCACCTTAGCATCAGATCAGACATTTATTGATACCTCAATTGTCGAATTTATCGGTGCTTTTTTGGCAAGTGATTATCCCGCTGCAGTTTGGGCGCGAGAAAGTGATCATCCCTTAGCGATGCGAGTGCAGCAGCAAATGGAAACTGAGGGATTAGCTCAAATTATTGCCCAGTTGGAAGGCTGTTTGAGTATTGCTGATGAATCAGATAGGCTGCATGAAGCGACCATGATTTTGGCAGGTGGGGTTACGGTTGGAGAGATGACTCGCGATTCGGGTGATGAGGAAGATGAGTTTAAGTTATTTGATTTAGCCGAAAGTTTGTTGGAGAAATTAGCGGAACTTAAGGAAAGAGAATGGAGGATTATGGAAAATTGAGGTGAATGGATGTGCTTTCAGCCAAGAAAAGGGCGCACCGACGTGCGCCCCTACGAATAATGGGTTGCCATTGGTGCAATATCTGAGTTTGGGTCGCTATAATTTATAATCAAAAGTTGCTGACTCCTCCAGGAAAATTGATATGAATCCAGAAACTCTATTATCCAGAATTTCTATCGATCCCAATATTTGCCATGGTAAGCCCTGTATTCGAGGTCATCGCATTTGGGTTTCTCTAATTCTTGACTATTTAGCGAGTGGGATGACTGTCGAGGAGATTCTTGATGGATATCCGAGTATCGAACGGGATGACATATTTGCTTGTATTTATTATGGATTTGAATGAATTAATAAAAGAGTTAAATTTTAATGGTTATATACCGTTGATTTTCAGGGAATAAATTATACTAAAATCTCTGAGATTGCGAATGAACTAGATCAGCAATAAAAAACTTAGTCAATTGGCAAAAAATTGAATTTATATGGCAAAAGAATTTGGCACTAATAAAAATAAAAAACACAAAAAACGTAAAATAGAGCCTCCTTCTTTCTTAACTGAGGTATTGGGGGCAATTGGACAAAGCCCGGATGATTTAGAAATAGTATATTCACTGCTACAAGCTAACTCACATAAACTGAATGATGATTTTTTACAGCAGTTTTGCAAGTGGGCAGATACTACCCTACGGAAAGATGAGTCTAAAACCGCACGATTTATCTCGTTAAAAATTATCTACTTTAACACATTGCTGATGCAATTTCCACTAGGCAATAGGGCTATCAATTTAGAGATTGCCATAAAAGGTTATGAAATTGTTTCTGAAATGTTTAGTCAGGCAATAAAGTTTGAGGAAAAGCTACTTTGGTCAGAACTTCTAAATAATTTGAGTTTGGCTTACACGAACCGGATACGTGGAAATAGAGTTGAGAACTTAGAAAAAGCTATTTTAGTTGGTAAACAAGCATTGACAATAGATACCCGAAAAAAAATCCCTCAACTCTGGGCAGGAATTCACAATAATTTAGGAGGGGCTTACAGCAACCGAGTTTTGGGACAAAAAGCTGATAACTTGGAAGAGGCAATCCGACACTTTCAAGCAGCTTTAGACGTCTGCAGCCGTGAGAAAATACCCTCAGAATGGGCAAAGCTGCAACATAATTTTGGAGATACCTATCTTCATAGAATTCGGGGAAATCGCGCAGAAAACTTGGAAGTAGCCATTGAGTATATCGAAGCCGCACTGGAAATCTATACTAAGGAGATGTTTCCTAAAGAGTGGGCAAATGCTCAAAACACGTTGGCAGTTACCTATCAGGAACGAATTCGCGGAGATCGATCGGAAAATCTGGAAAAAGCGATCGCCTACTGTCAAGCCGCCTTGCAAATTCATACCCGTGAAGCGTTTCCCCAGAAATGGGTGCAGACACAAATGAATCTGGCTAATGTTTACCGTGATCGGATTCGGGGGAATCTGGCAGAAAATCTGGAAATAGCTATTGCTGCATACAAATCTGCCTTACAAGTCGCCACTAAAGAGGAATTTCCTAGAGAATGGGCTACGATTCAAAACAATCTAGGTATGGTTTACTCGAAGCGGACATACGATGCCGAACATCAGGAACGAGCGATCGCCGCTTATGAAGCTACTTTACAAGTTTACAGCCAAGAGACGTTTCCCAAAGAATGGGCAATGGCTCAAAAAAATTTGGGACTTGTCTACAGTGAACGAATTCGCGGTAATCGGACAGAAAACTTAGAGAAAGCAATGACAGCTTACCAAGCTGCTTCTCAAGTCTTTAGCCGCGATGCTTTTCCCGACTATTGGGCTAAAAACCAAAATAATCTAGCTATTGCCTATACAAATCTAGGGAAAATTGAGGAAGCGATCGCTTGTTGTCGGTTAGCTTTAGAAGTTTTTACACCAATCACATTTCCGGCGGAGTGCTTCATAGCTGCACGCCAATTCGGTGAGATTGCGGCAAAGGCAAAGCGTTGGGCAGAATCTATAGAGGGATACGGTATTGCCATTGAAGCTGTAGAAACCAGTCGCAGTTGGGCAACGTCTGAATCTCGCCGTCAAGAGATTTCGGCAGAAGCCTTTCATATATATCACAATATGGTGCAAGTTTGTATTAATGCTGGACAATTAGAAAAAGCCCTGGAAACCGTCGAGCGATCGCGGGCTAAACGTTTGGTCGATTTAATGGCAAGTAATGACCTTTACCAGAGTGATGAAATTGCCCCAGATGTCAAGGAATTGTTGCAAAAGTTTGATAATTTGCAACAGCGCATTGACCAAGAACGAATACAGAATAAATCCAGTAATAATCGAGAACTGATGGGGATAGAAAGCCATCCTAGAAACCGCGCTGCATTCCAAGCCGAAAACGACGCGATCGCATCCTTAGAAGCTGACAAACTGCACGTCTGGGAACAACTGAGACGCCTTGACCCCGTACTAGCTGGAGAAATTAAAGTTGATGCGCCTAACTTTGCTCAGATACAACAACTTGTTGACGAACCGACTACTGCCATTCTGAGTTTCTATACAACGACTAACGACCTACATTTATTCATTCTACGACAAAATAAACTGACGCTACACACTTGTCCCGGTCAAGGAATTAATACCCTGCAACGTTTTATTTCTCAGAACTGGTTACAGCCTTATATTGAGGATAAGTTGAACTGGAAAAGCCATATCAACACATTTCTCAACGAACTCTCTCAACACCTGCAACTGACTGAACTGATTACCAACCATTTAAACGGTATTAACGAACTGATTATTATTCCTCACTTATTGCTGCATCAAATTCCCTTGGCAGCTTTACCGATTCCGAACTCCTCTCCAGCCTCAAAGAATGGTGCAAGTCGAGACTATTTCGGAGATAAATTCCTCCTCCGTTATACCCCCAGTTGCCAAATCTTAAAATTTTGCCACCAACGCCGCGATCAGGATGTAGAGACATTATCTGCAACCCAATATGGCACGGTTGAAGATGCCACAGATGATCTACCTTTTGCCAGTTTTGAAGGCGAACAAATCGCCCGGTTACATAATATTCCCGATAACCTACGATTAAAGGGGAAGACTCAAGCCACGGTTAAAAACTATCGCCACCTAGTTCATCAAGTCCAAGTGATTCACTCCAGTCACCATGCCGAATTTCGCCTGGATAATCCATTGGAATCGGTACTTAAATTAGCGGATGGTCATATTACATTGGGGCAATTAATGACACCAGGATGGCGTTTACCTGATTTATTCGATGTCTTTCTCTCCTGCTGCGAGACGGGATTAGGGTTGCCAGAAATTACCGATGATAGTCTCACTCTCTCGACTGGATTTTTATGTGCCGGGGCGAGAAGTGTGGTTAGCAGCCTTTGGTCAGTGGCTGATTTAGCTACCGCTTTATTCTCTATTTTTTACTATCAACAGCGACAACAGGGAAAAAATCGCCCGGAAGCGCTGCGACAGGCTCAAATCAAATTAAGAGAACTCCAGAAAGACGAACTGCTAAATCGAGAGGATATCAAAGAATTCTGCCAACAAGCTGAAGCTAAACGGAAAGAGGCAAGGCGTAAGCGCAATCAATGCCAACCCGATTCAACAGACTATTTAAAATGGGAAAGCGACTATCGTAAATACCATACAATCATTCAGCCAATTCAGACTATAAAAAAATCTCCAGATGAATATCCCTTCTCACAACCGCGATTCTGGGCGGCATTTACCTGCCAAGGCTTACGCTGAATTGGTCAGTCCGTGTAGATGAGAAATTAGTGACTGGGACGCTAAATTGGGGGTTTATATCTGGAGAGGAGTAATTTTCCCTAAGTTATAAGCGCCGATCCAGTACATCACAACCTTAAGGACACGATACTATCGTGTCCCTACCCAATCTAATTATCTCTGGGTTATGGTAGGGGCATGGCATTGCCATGCCCTCTCCTCGTCAATCTAACCCTAGCCAAAATCACCCTAAATCTGGTGACATTTGCCCTCTTAGCGATGCAAATAAATAATCTTTGCCATTTCCCGATCCAACGCCGCCCGCGTTCTGCCCACCTTAATAATATAAGAAGGAAACCGCTGCTCCAACAGAATCGGCATTCCGGGACTAATCCCCATCGCCATCAACTTCTGCAACGTCATCTCATCCTTCGTCTTCAACGCAGCAACGGTGCCGCTATTTCCCCGTTTAACCGATGCTAGTGCAATCATTTAAATCGTCACTCCTAATATATTTAACAAACCATTGACCAGATATCCCACAAAAAAGGCAAAGGGGAAAATAAACGCCACAATCGCCCAAGTTACTTTCGCCCCGCGCTCTTTTAACATCACTTGCAGTTGGGCAATACAAGGTAAAAACAGGGTCAATACAATCGCTGTCACCACCAACTGATTTCCTGTAAAAATTCCCTCTTGCTGCATATCAAATAACCCAGCTGCGCCGTAATCCCGCCGGAAGAAGCCATATAAAAAGATGGGCGCTGCTTCTCTGGGCAATCCTAACCCTAAAGCAATCGGCTCAATCCCCTGAATAATCAAGCCAAATAACCCGGTCAAACGCCCAAACCAAATAATCACTGATGCCCAAATAAATAGAGGCAGAATTTCCAAGAAATACCACTTCATTCTGAGATAGGTTTTCACCAGAATGTTTTGCAGTTTGGGAAAGCGCAAAGGCGGAATTTCCATGTAAAAACTAGCCGGGTTTCCCGGAAGCAGTCGGGCGCTGACAAAGCCCGTAATCATGAAAATCGCTCCAATTACTCCACCCCAAATTAACAACGCGGCAGGTTTTTGGGCTAACAATCCCACAATCACCCCCCACTGTGCTGCACAGGGAATGGCTAAGGAGAGTAAAAATGTGGCAATCAGTCGTTCCCGTGTCGTTTCCAGGGTGCGGGTGACTAAGGTTGCCATGGTGTCACATCCCAATCCCAACACAATTGGAATCACCGATCGCCCCGATAACCCGATCGCTTTAAACAGGTTATCCAGCATCAAGGATAATCGCGGCAGATAGCCACTGTCTTCCAGGAAGGAAAACATTAAAAAGAAGGTGGCAACCACAGGTAAGACAATCGCCACCGCATAGCGAATCCCTAGGGTAATAATCCCGTAGTCGTGGGCGATTAAATCCTGTAAGGGTTGCCAGGGCAAAATTACCGCTACCGTTTGGTTGACAACGGGATTAATATATGTCTCAAAAAAGGTTTCAATGGCATCCACCATCGTCCCCGCGCCGAATTCGCCGACAAATTTGTAAACCCCGTAATAGAGAATCACTAGCAAAATCGGAAATCCTGTCCACGGATTCACCGTGAGTTGGTGCAGTCGTTCTGCTAACGGGGTTTTGCCTTGACTGGATTCGCTGAGGGCAGTTTGTTCGATCGCCCACGCCCGTTGCTGACGCGCCTTAGCAATAACTGCGATTAACGGTTCATCCAACTGACTCTCAGCATCTGCGATCGCGGCTTTGATTTCCGCTTCTGTCTCCTGAATCTGAAGTTGTTGCCAAAGTGCCGGATCTTTTTGCAACAAGAGTAGGGCAATACTACGCCGAGACAGGGGATAATCCTGGGATAGCGACAATCGTGATAACAATGACTCCAGTTTCGCGATCGCCCCCTCAATAGGTTCCGGATAAGCAAGCTGACTTAACATAATCATTCACCTTATACTTCAAGTCTCGTAAACCCACATTCAGTGCCGCTGCCATGGTGACAACCGGAATCCCTAATTCCATTTCCAGATGATCCCGGTGAATCTGAATCCCCAGGTGTTCGGCTTCATCGATCATGTTGAGGGCTAACAGCACAGGCAAACCCGCTTCAATAAGCTGAAACGTCAACGGAAGCATCCGCCCTAAGTTTTTGGCATCGACGACATGAATCACCAAGTCTACGGATTCACTGAGTAATAAATCCCGCGACACTCTTTCCTCTTCGGTAATCGGGAGTAGGGAATACATTCCTGGTGTATCCACCACCGCAAACAAGCGATCCCCAACCGTCATCTGACCCCTGGAGACTTCCACCGTTGTACCTGGATAATTGGACACGGTGACATAGGTTCCCGTCAGGGCATTAAACAGAACGCTTTTACCCACATTGGGCATCCCCACCAACGCGACTTGGGGAATCGATTCAGTTTTCAGCAGTGATGGTTGTGGTGATTTGCTCCACCATTTCCAGCCAGCCCCTCTTTTGGGCTTACTGTGGCAGGTGTTCTGACATTTGTGACATTCCATATCGTCTCGACTCCAATGATGGGAAGCGAATTTGGCAACTTGTTAAAAGTAATTCTCATTAAGTTTAGTCAATAATGACCTAAATTTCTGTATCAGGTCTACCTTTTATAAAAGCTTAATATTTGGGTGAAGAGGAACCTCTCTTCGCTGAGATTCATTGATCGAAGCTTGACGCGAAGCCTTCTTCCTTGTCCTGATCAAAGTTTAAACCTATTATCTCAGTCTGACAAGATAAATAAAAGCTGAAACAGATTCTCTTTAGTGTTCCAGGGATTGGCGGTAACGTAGCGCTGGTTAGGCACGAAATATATAGTAATTTACCGAAATATTTTTTAATAAATGTTGAGAATAAGTCACTTGAAGTTGAAGTCGGGTGGGCAAGAATCATCAACCTGGAAATGCTCAGGTTATCGAGAGAGTGTTATTGCCCACCTCAATCTTCTGTATGCCGTCACCCTTTCACCTCATCACCCCCTCTTTTGTGAACTGATGGGTACTTGCAGCCAAATTGCACTAGGATGACGAGTGACTTGCCGTATACCGTTGTTCTGCCAGATCTCGGATCAGAGACAAGCGATTATAGAGATAGTCATTCAAAATATGCATTTCCTCTGAATTGAGACCTCGCTCTTGTTTGAATTGCTTGAGTATCCACTGAACGAGACTAGCATCGTCGAGTTTCAGTAGCAGGTTAGTTTGAGTCGTTTCAATTAAAGACCACAACTGACGCAGCATTGTGGGAGTCATACAATCTCCTTCCTTAGGTAAAGTGGCAGCAGCCGAGAAATAAAGCTGGTGTTCCAGCGCCGTGTCGCGATCTGGCAAAGAACACGACTCCTTTAAGAATTACTTAAGGATTGCTTGGTTTTTTTTACCATAACTCATCTCGAACGACCCAACTCACGATTGTACTGAGGATGATACAAGAGTTACCAAAGCCTTAACAAACTGAAAAATTACTTTGTAAAACTGACCAGCTATGTCGATTGACTGGGCGATCGGTTGTCGGTGAAGACTCGGACTGGTAATGATTTCGTCATGGGATGCTACCGAAGCGATATCCGCCTGAGTTTAGTTGGCAGTGCGAGTGGGGAACTTATGAGAAGCCGGAATAGTCCCCTACTGTCTTCCGGTTAAGGATTTTGTATTTGCGGTAGATTTTTGCGAAGTCGTCATAAATCTCATCTTCAGGTACATCAGAATTGATTTTGACAATCAAGCGCTTACCCTCATCGGAGTCTCTGACATATTTGAATAAATTCTGAATTTTTGCCTCAAATTCTTTGATGCGCTCACCTTTGAGTTCTTCTTGCTCATTTCGGGCTTCGATGACTGCAAGAATGTCAAATTGATGGACTGTGTTACTGGGTTCTTTACCTTTAGCGACTTTGGTTTCTCGCTTTTTCTTGGGTTCTGTTTCTTGAGGTTCAACCTCAACGATTCCAATTTGGTTGTCAAAGTAGACTTCGATCGCGTCTTTGACATCATCAGTACGGTGCAACTGATTATAGAGCCTGTTGAACAAGCGTAGGAAGGCTAGAAAGCTGGGTTCGCTGTATTTGTCATCCAGAGCAATAACGTACTCGATGCGGTTGAGGATGGTGAAGTATTGAGCCGCTTTTGCTTTGGCATCAGCCATATGTTGAGGGTTGGCTGAGATATGTTCGGACTAATCCGACTAACAATAACGTAAATCCTAGCAATAAGCAACTTGGTGAATACTTATCGTCTGGATAATCTTCAATCACCTCCATTGTTACACTCGCTTCTCTAATCTCTGCTTCACTAATATTGCGTTCGATTGCCCGCTTAAAGGCATGGCGGGTAAATTCAAATTTTCCGGCTTGTAATTGACTTTTAATCTACTCTAGAGTCTTCATAAAGATAAAGACTGCTCAAGTTCTTTAAGGAAATGATTAACTTGTAGATGAAACGTCTTGCGCCTTAATTCTACAAGGTCGGTGCGCTCCCAGCAACAAGCGGTATGCGACAAAAATGGAGAATACCGGATTTGAACCGGTGACCTCTGCGGTGCGATCGCAGCGCTCTACCAACTGAGCTAATTCCCCGGACTCCTAGTTTAGCATACTGTAGCGGCTCACCCGATCGCACGGCTGTCGTTTTTCCCAAGCAGTCTTTATTACACTCTGGAAATAGAATTGTCAACTCCCTCAAGAAGTATTTTGACACGAAGCCCAATCGCACCCTGACGAAGAACGATGTGATCAAGTTTGTCAATTGGTATAAGGGTTTAGATTTATAGCAAAAGGCAGAAGGGTTCTTTCTGATACAAGGTCGTTTCACCTATTAAACGTCATAGAAGTTTTGAGTTCGCGTGGGCTGTAGAACGGCTGAGGCGGCTGAGGCGATCGCATCAATCTGTTGACAAACACTTTCAAAATGATTGAGTACCTCCTCATTTTTAAACCGAACGACCTGCAAACCATAGCCTTCTAATATACTAGTTCTGTTAAAATCATAAGCTTTTCCTTGGTCTGTAAAATGAGAATCTCCATCTATTTCAATCACTAATTTCAAGGCAGCACAGTAAAAATCAACAATGAAGTGATCAATAGGTCTCTGTCGCAGTATCCGGAATTTGAATGTTCTCAGGTAGTCTCGCCAGAGTTTTTTCTCGGCTGTGGTTGGATTTTGGCGAAGGGATTTAGCTCTGGCTACTAGGCGCGAATCATAGGGAAGATGAAAGTCTGTGGTGTTGAGATTTCGGTTGCCTGATGTTGGTAATGCCATTTTTCTTAAACTAGAAATCGAAAAGAGGGACATCGAGTCCAGTTTGCCTATGCAATAAAAGCGAAGCATCCTTAAAAAAAGGACTTTAAATCCGGTTTCCCCCTTTTTTAAGCAGGGTAGAGAAAATCTTTACTCAAGTAGCTAGACTAGACGAAATTGAATCCGGTTCCCCCCTTAAAAAGGGGGGCTAGGGGGGATCTCCACTCAAGTTGAGATTCTATTGCATCAGTTTATGGACTTCTTTATTAAGTTTAGATCCCCCTAAATCCCCCTTCAAAAGGGGGACTTTGAATGCGCTTGCTGCGAATCGCACAGCTACAGTTCTAACCCACAACTTGAGCATAAACTTCCTGCACGCGCTCAAGTTCAAGCTGATGCAGATAATCAACCGTCCAGTCGGCTTGACGCTGAAGCATGTGAAAGGGATAGGTATTAGCAACGCCGACGACTTGCATTCCGGCGCGTTTGGCGGCTGCAATACCCGCCGGGGTGTCTTCTATGGCAAGACAATCCGATGATTTGGCATTAAGTTCTGGAAACTGCTGATTGAGGCGTTCCACCGCTAACAGATAGCCATCCGGTTCCGGTTTACTCACCTTAATGTCATCACCTGCCACAATAACCGGAAAATATTGCAAGAGTTTAGCCCGATCCAAGACTAACTCAACTTCTGATCGCAACGCCCCACTCACCACCCCTATGGGTAATTGAGCCACGCGGACTTTGTAAATTAAATCTTCGACTCCCGGATATATCGGTAATTTAGATAGAGTTTCCAGTTGACGGCGGTAGGCGTCGGCTTTTCGGGAGATTAAACGGGTTAAGTCGTCATCACTCATCACCCGACCTCGTTTCTCCAATAATACTTTTAAGCAAGCGCGATCGCTACGCCCCAAGCAATCCTCCCAGTAATCCGACGCCGAGGGACGCAGATTTTCGCCCAGCAGAATCTCTTCGATGAGTTGCTGATGAATCGACTCATCGTTGATAATTACACCGTTGAAATCAAACAGAACTGCCTTTAAACTCATACCAGATTCGTTACTATGCTGGAGCTGGAATACCTTCAGAACCGAAGTCGTCGATTGTACGGCGTTGAGTCCGTTGGTACACTTGTTCGTCTACCGGGAGAGGTTTCATGCCTTGGGTAACCTGATTCAGCAACCACACGTCTTGAGTCTGCACCGCTTCAAAGCCAGCCGAACCCATCCAGGCGTCTACGCTATCGGTGGCGTAAGCTTTGATATAGGGTTCTTCAAACACCTCCGTTAACCAGTTTACTTGACGCAAGGTTCGCTGATTGCCATCAAGAATCAGAACTTGTCCACCTCCTTTAAGGAGTCGGAAACTTTCACGCAAAATCGACTTCGCCACGGCTGGGGGGGTTTCGTGGAATAATAAGGAAGCGGTTACCAGGTCAAAAGACGCCTCTGGTAAACCCGTCTCTTCCGCTTTGCCATGACGCCATTGAATGTCTACCCCGGCGGCTTTAGCTTTGCGCTCTGCCATGACTAACATATAAGGGGATAAATCCAAACCGATTACCTCAGCTTGAGGAAACGCCTGTTTTAACAGTAGAGTCGTTGAACCCGTACCGCAGCCTAAATCCAGAATCCGTCGCGGTGTTCCCTGAATGCGATCGATTGACTCCTGGCGTACCCAGGTTTCGTTGGGAGGTAAAGCGTATTGGGTAATCGGATCATAGCTGGTTGCCGCACCACCATTCAAGTAACCCCCTTCAATACCATGGAAGTTCTGACTCTTGTAGTAATCAGGGTAAACTAAGTCAGGTGTAGAAAGGCGATCGCTCTCTCGTTGCCAGTCAATGCTCTCATAAAGCTGGCGCAATTGCTCCCCGTCGATGAATACGCCAACAATGGGTTGTAAGAATTGCTCCCAAAGCGTGTCTTTGCGATTCACCATAAGTTTAAGCTCTAATCCTACTTGCTTAATTTATTGTAATAATTTTGGCACTTCTGAGCATAACATCCGGATTCAGGTATGTCTTAGACCACCCATTCATTACTGAGTCTTGACAAAAACCACATTTTATGAAAATAAACATCCTCACTTGAGAAAGAGCGAGTATGACTAATGATGCCTAACTAATAATGGCAGAACAGCAGTTTTTCTTCGGGAAAAGAATGATTTGCCGCCACCCTACTTGTGACTGCAATCACTTTATTAAGTTGATCGATTTCATCAAATTTATATTATGCGGCTCACCCCTAGGGCGGATTAAAATCAAAACTCCGGATGATTTAACTCTCTATAAAGAGTGGAAAAATTCGGTACAGTTATAAGTGGGAATCAAGAAAGCATTTCTCTCTCAACCTTTAGGTTCTCCATCTTTGTAATTCCTCGAAATCAGGACGCCAGCCGATCATGATTACCTTTTCCCTCGAACCCAATTCCGTGTCTGCATCTAAGCCCTGGAAGCTGCAAATTTGGCTCTCGCCTAAATCTCAGGCGATTTATTACCTGCATGATCCCCAACAAGCACAGTCAATCCTCGAATTTATTCTTTCCAAAAACAATCCTCAAACTTCTCAGATTAAAGAACAAGGTGAATTATCCTTTGCTGGCTTAATTCCTCGTTCATTAGCCTCTCACCAGCCTTTAAAAGCTGGCGCTTGTGTTTGTTAAAGACTTTTGCGAAATACCAGTGACCCGTCAACCGTCAACTATCAATCGTCAATCCTAACTAAAATCATCCTTCTTTTCGATAAAGTCCTAACTGAACAGCTTGCATCTGCCGAAAATTTGATGGTAAAGCTTCATGGCTACCAACAACCAATACTCCTCCAGGAATCAATCGCTTGACTATTTGCGATAACACTTTTTGTTGTAAGTCTGCATCGAAATACGTTAATGCTAGATTCCGACACAATATTAAATGAAATGACTCCGAAGGCATAGTGACACGAATATCCTGTTGTTTAAACTCAATTTCCTCACGAAACTCAGGACGAATACAATAAAATTCATCAGATTTAGTGAAAGCCTGTGCCAACCAGTCAGACGGAAGTTCTTTTAAACTTCCCCCTTGATAACAACCCGTTCTCGCCCTCTTCAAGAGATAGTCATTGGCGTCAGTTGCAATAATTCTCAGTGAAAGGTTATAAGTTTGAGCAAATTTAGCTAAATGCCAGAGAATGGAAAGGGTATACGCTTCTTCTCCCGATGCACAGCCAGCACTCCAGCAAACAAATTCTGTGTCACCTCGTTCTTGGGCAAGCTGGATGAGTTGGGGCAATAGTTCTTGATGTAAATGCTGGAAAATTTGTTTATCGCGATAAAATCGGGAAATCGTAATTCGACAATAGCCATCCAATACTGTCCATTCTTCCGGATGAGTATTTAGGTAAGATTGATAGGCGTCACTATCAGATAGTCCAAGTTCAAGAATACGCCGTTGGATACGTTTACAGGCTTGCTTTCGCACCTTACGAAACCCCGCCCAACGTAAATTTAATTGAGGTAAAGCCCACTGCAAGAAGTGAAAGCATTCAGTATCTTTCATCACTGTTATCTAGAATGTCACCGCTGTTATCTAGAATGTCACGTTTGTAGGTTGGGTTGAACGGAGTGCAACCCAACAGAGTAACCGTAGGGGAAGGGGAGCAATGTAGAGACGTGCCATGGCACGTCTTGGAATAGGGGAAACGATAATATTAGTATCTACGACTAACTCCAGCATTAAACGCATAGGCTAATTATGTCAGCGCTGAGGCTAAAATATCCTCAGTAGAGTTGTGGCACCTTAGAGGCATTGACGACGAGACTGGCTCACGAAAAGCCAGATTGATACCTATAACCCTATCTCATTGAAGAAGAACTATGTCTGTTAAATGGCGCTTGAATGTGCTGATGGCTGAGCGATACCTGAAAAATAAGGACTTGACGGAAGCAACGGGAATGCATCCTGTCACTATCTCTAAGTTAAAGAATTCTCAGGAGATGCCAGAACGATTAGAATGGGCAACCCTAGAAAAGCTCTGTGCTGCTCTTAACTGTCAACCCGGAGACTTAATGTTGTGGGAACCCGACTCGGAAACAGTAGAAACGTCTGACTCGACTCATCAGCCGAGTAAGAACAAACATCAAGGGGTGTCACCGTCAGAGCTACGTCGGGGACTAAGCACAGAAAAACATCCTCAAACCTCTATAGACTTGCTAGATTCATTGCCTGGTCAAAGACTATTTAAAACAGCGGAAGAAGCTGACCAATATCTCCAGGAGGAACGTGGTTCGTGGGACAACTGATACTGCATAATATCTAGGAAAATGACGAACTGAGTCTCCCTTGAGTCCAGTCATTAACTCACGTTGCAGGAGAAAGACATGAGAATTCACCGCCTTGAACTGATAAACTTCCGAAACTTTGAACATACTATATTTGATTTTTCAGAACGCTTTACTGTACTGGTAGGAGATAATGGTACAGGTAAAACTGCTATTCTTGATGCCATAGCAATAAGTATAAGTTGCCTATTTTGTAAATTTGATAACTTTAAAGATCTCGAACGTAAGTTCAGCGATGACGATGTACGTCAAGTGAGATATAAAAAAGGACAAACACCAACTATTGAACCCCAATATCCTGTTGTATTTGATTGTACGGCTGTGGTTGATGGATCTGAAATTGTTTGGGAACGGAAGTCACAGATCGTCGATAGAGTCGATAGCGGTGAGAATAATCCGCAGTTAGAACAAACCGTATCTCCTAATATAGTCAATATCTCAAAACAGATTCAGAAAAAAGTCCGTAGGGGAGAGGACATACTATTGCCCCTAATTGCTTATTACGGAACAGGTCGCCTCTGGCTACAAAACACGGAAGAATCCGTTGAAACTATTAAACCTGGATCGCGGATGCTGGGATATGTCAATTGTTTAGATCCAACCTCAAACCCAAATGTGCTGATGAGGTGGTTGAAAACGATGGAAATTGCAGCGCTTCAGCGGGGAGAATCGATTCTGGTACTTGATGCTGTTAAAACGGCAATTGCTAATTGTTTAGAAGACTGTCAGAGTGTTAGGTATGACATTCTTGAGGATGAATTGATCACAACATTCAATGATGGACGTATACTACCATTTCGGATGTTGAGTGATGGGTTTCGGAATATATTTGGGATGGTTGCCGATATCGCCTATCGCGTCGCCGTATTAAATCCTCAACTAGGACGTGACGCTGCTCAACAAACTTCTGGTATTGTATTAATAGACGAAATCGATCTGCATCTGCATCCCAAGTGGCAGCGACGGGTTGTTGATGATTTAAAGAAAACGTTTCCTAAGATTCAATTTGTAGTAACAACACATTCACCTTTTATTATCCAATCTCTACGTGAAGGAGAACTGATTAATCTAGATAAACCAGCAGGAATTGAAGAATATGAAAATAAAAGCATTGAAGATATCACAGAATATGTGATGGGGGTAGAAATTCCCCAAAGAAGTGAGCGTTACCAGAAGATGATGGAAGCCGCCCAAGAGTATTATCGGGTACTGCAAGACGCTAAAGATGCTCCTCCAGAACGCATTGAAGAACTAAAAACTAAATTAGATGAGTTGACAATGCCCTATAGTGATGATCCTGCTTATCACGCTTTTCTGAAAATGGAACGAGAAGCGGCTGGTCTAGGTAGGGATAAGCAATGAGACCAATTGACCGAGGTTCCTGTCCTACTGATGCGACAGGTATCCCTAAACTATTTCATAAGTATCAAGATGCACGGGGCGATTTAATTACGAGAATAGGAGAATATTGTTCATTTTGTGAAACACCGCTTGGCGTTTCTTTGGCTGTAGAACATATCTTACCCAAAAGCTTGTACCCACATCTTGAACGAGATTGGGATAACTTTCTGCTGGCTTGCACAAATTGCAATTCGACTAAAGGGAATAAAAACATTGTATTAGCAGACTATTATTTACCTGATCGCGATAATACATTTCGTGCCTTCATCTATCTACCTGGAGGAATTGTCCGGGTTGACCCCAATCTGGAAGAGTCTGAACAGGAACAGGCGCTAAACACTCTTAAATTAACCGGGTTAGATCGTACTCCAGCCAATGATCCAGCTATGAAAGACCGACGCTGGCTTAATCGTCAAAAAGCCTGGGATCTTGCTGAACGGTCATTGAAAAATCTGAAAAAGAACGATACACCGTTCATGCGAGAACAGATTGTAGAAACGGCTAAGACAAGAGGATTTTGGTCGGTGTGGATGACTGTATTCTCCGAAGACACTGATATGTTGAAGCGGTTTATTGATAGTTTTGAGGGGACTTGCCAGTCCTGTTTTAATGATCAGTTTCAGCCAATCCCTCGCCCTGGTGGGGCGCTGTGAATCCATCCGTGTTAACTATCTCCTTGCCAAGCCACGTTTATCGGGGCGGGTTTAGTCACATCTGGGTTAACAAAAAAGGATAGCAGTAAAAGCTGAATTAGGTTGCTGATGCTGAACCTGATCAGGCTGGCATTGAGTAAGCTGTTGGTATAAACTATTACGATTTGGGAACGTGTAATTATGTCACTAGCTGAGGTAATTCCTGCTGCACGACGACTCACCCCAACGGAAAAGCTCAAACTGATCCGAATTTTGGCTGAGGATTTGGAGACGGCTGAGGATATTTCACCGTTGGAACCCTTTAAAATTTATGACTTGCCAACCCCATACAATTGCTTTGGGGCAGGCGCAGTTTTAATGGAAGCCTTCAAACGCTCAGATGCAAGTCAGCAGTGATATATGCGGTTTAAATATTCAACCACTAGCCCAACTCAAAATGAGTTTGACAGCCTGCCCAGACTTCCGCTACTGCTACATCGAGAAGACCAAACAGTTGAAGCAATTGGGCTAGTGGATAGCGGTGCTACAGTTAATGTCTTGCCTTTTGAACTCGGTCTTCAATTAGGGGAAATTTGGGACGATCGCAAAGCTATTATTCAGTTAGCGGGTAATCTCAGCAATCAGCCAGCGATGCCGTTTTCTGCGATCGCCCAAATCGCAGACTGTCCGCCAACCGAATTGCTGTTTGCATGGGTGCAGCGTCCAAACACACCATTGATTTTGGGTCAGACCAACTTTTTTCTGGAATTCGATGTTTGCTTCTACCGTTCTAAATTGGAATTTGAAGTCAAGCCGAAATCTCCTTAGCCAGACGCCCATTAATCGATACAATTATCCCTGTGCCATTTGTACAAGGGTTCCATGTCTACTCTATCCTCTGCCCCCTTTTCCCCCGAAGAAATCGCCGCTGAAGGACTCAAACCGGACGAATACGCGGAAATTGTTAAACGTCTAGGGCGTCATCCCAATAAAGCTGAACTGGGGATGTTCGGCGTTATGTGGTCAGAACATTGTTGTTACAAAAACTCCCGCCCTCTCCTCAAACAATTCCCCACCACCGGGAAACGTATCCTCGTGGGTCCGGGGGAAAATGCTGGCGTGGTAGACTTGGGCGACGGACTCCAACTCGCGTTTAAAATTGAATCCCATAATCATCCCTCGGCGGTGGAACCCTATCAAGGTGCCGCCACAGGCGTTGGCGGAATTCTGCGGGATATCTTTACCATGGGGGCGCGTCCCATTGCGGTTTTGAATTCCCTGCGCTTCGGTTCCCTGGATAATCCCCGCACCCGGCGCTTATTTTCTGGGGTTGTGGCGGGTATTTCGGGGTATGGTAACTCCGTTGGTGTCCCTACGGTTGGCGGTGAGGTTTACTTTGACCCCGCTTATACCGGGAATCCCCTGGTCAATGTGATGGCGTTGGGATTGATGGAAACGCCAGAAATTGTGAAATCTGGGGCGTCAGGAATTGGCAATCCGGTGCTGTATGTGGGTTCCACTACCGGGCGCGATGGTATGGGCGGTGCCAGTTTTGCCAGTGCAGAACTCACCGATAAATCGATGGATGACCGCCCAGCGGTGCAAGTGGGAGACCCCTTCTTGGAAAAATGCCTGATTGAAGCCTGTCTAGAAGCCTTTAAAACTGGGGCGGTTGTCGCGGCACAGGATATGGGGGCGGCGGGGATTACTTGTTCTACCTCGGAAATGGCGGCAAAGGGAGGTGTGGGAATTGAATTGGATTTGGATTTAATCCCAGTCCGCGAAACCGGGATGGTTCCCTATGAATATTTACTCTCGGAATCCCAGGAACGGATGCTGTTTGTGGCGCACAAGGGACGAGAACAGGAGTTAATTGATATTTTCCACCGTTGGGAATTGCAGGCGGTTGTCGCGGGTACGGTGATTGAAGAACCAATTGTGCGGATTCTGTTTCAAGGTGAAGTAGCGGCGGAAATCCCAGCCACGGCGTTATCGGATAATACGCCGATTTATGATCGGGATGTGTTGACAGAAGCGCCAGAGTATGCAAAAGAGGCTTGGCAATGGACGGTTGAGTCATTACCGAGTTGTAATCGTACCGGAATCGAACTGTCGGGTGAGGCTAAATCCTGGACGGATATTCTCCTGCAACTCTTAGATACACCCACCATTGCCTCAAAACGCTGGGTTTATCGCCAGTATGACCATCAGGTGCAAAATAATACTGTGATGCTTCCCGGTGGTGCAGATGCGGCAATCATCCGCTTACGTCCCCCGGAATCAGGCAGAAATTCCCAATCGGGTGTCGCAGCTACGGTGGATTGTAATTCTCGCTATGTCTATCTTGACCCTTATGAAGGTACAAAAGCGGTGGTTGCAGAAGCCGCCCGTAATTTAAGCTGTGTGGGTGCAGAACCTGTCGCCGTCACCGATAATCTGAATTTTGGGTCACCAGAAAAGCCGATAGGATACTGGCAACTGGCATCGGCTTGTCAGGGTATCGCTGAGGCTTGTGCAGAATTGGCGACGCCTGTGACGGGGGGAAATGTCTCGTTGTATAACGAAACCTTGGATAGTCAGGGAAATCCGCAACCGATTTATCCGACTCCGGTGATTGGGATGGTGGGGGCGATTCCGGATTTAAGTCAGATTTGTGATCAAGGATGGCAGTGTGAAGGGGATTTAATTTACGTATTGGGATTATCGCTAACTGTTACTACACCTCATCTCACTTTGGGGGGTTCGGAATACTTGAGTGCGATTCATGGAGTTGTGGCGGGAAAACCTCCCATCGTGGATTTTGAGTTAGAACGTCGGGTACAAGCGGCTTGTCGTGAGGGAATTCGACGCAGTTTCCTGAATTCAGCCCATGACTGTGCAGAAGGTGGATTAGCCGTGGCGCTGGCGGAATGTTGTATTTCCGGCGGATTGGGGGCTGAGATTGACTTAGGATTGACAGAGGCTTCTCTAGAACGGCGTTGGGATGAGATTTTATTTGGTGAGGGCGCCAGTCGGATTCTGGTGTCAGTGAAGCCGGAAGCCCAGGAGGATTGGGAGGCTTACTTGATGGAGTCTTTAGGGGAATCTGCCCAGGGTTGGCAACGGTTGGGGAGGGTTAAATCTCTATCGGAAGGATTAAAAATTTTAATCAACGATCATCCTCCCTTAATCAACGCTACGATCGCAGATATGAGCGATCGCTTCTTTAACGCCCTAGAGCGTCGCTTATAGTCGTGTTAAGGCAGTCACGGCTAATGAAGGACTAATGACGCATGATCCATGACTTACAAATTAATGGTATCGTTAAGGAATCGTTAAGTTTAATTAACGATTCCCGATTGATTTGCGTTAATACAAGTCGAACTGACTGCCACTATCAGGAGTAAGCTAATACCCATGATTCTCCAGCCACCCCACTCCTCTACCCCCAATCCTGCTGAATCTGATCAGATTATCAGCCAACGCCCCGACAAACCTGAAGAAGCTTGCGGGGTTTTTGGTATCTATGCACCAGACGAAGATGTCGCCAAGCTAACATACTTTGGTTTGTTTGCCCTGCAACATCGGGGTCAAGAATCAGCGGGGATTGCCACCTTTGAGGGAGAACAGGTGCGTCTCTATAAGAATATGGGACTTGTCTCCCAAGTCTTTAACGAAGACCTTTTGAACCAAATGCCCGGAACAATCGCAGTGGGTCATACCCGTTACTCGACAACGGGGTCGAGTCGGGTTGTAAATGCCCAACCTGCTGTGGTGAATACCCGCTTAGGGTCGTTGGCTCTAGCACATAATGGAAATTTAGTCAATGCTTCTGAGTTGCGAACCCATTTAGAGAACCGCAACTATAATGAATTTTTGACCACGACGGATTCTGAGATGATTGCGATCGCGATCGGTGCGGAAGTGGATCAAGGGAAGGATTGGTTAGACGCGGCGATTAGTGCGTTTAACCTCTGTGAAGGTGCCTATAGTTTAGTAATTGGTACGCCGGAAGGGGTGATGGGAGTGCGTGACCCCCATGGCGTTCGTCCCTTGGTGATTGGCACCTTAGGTACGAATCCGATGCGTTATGTCCTCGCTTCAGAAACCTGTGGGTTAGATATTATTGGCGCAGAATACTTGCGGGATGTGGAACCGGGAGAATTGGTTTGGATTACCGAAGCCGGGATGGCGTCATTCCACTGGAGTCAAAAACCCCAACGCAAGCTGTGTATTTTTGAAATGATTTATTTTGCTCGCCCGGATAGCGTGATGCAGGATGAAAGCATCTACAGCTATCGGCTACGGTTGGGGCGTCAATTGGCAAAAGAAGCGGCGACTGACGCCGATATTGTAATTGCGGTACCGGATTCCGGTGTTCCCGCCGCGATCGGCTTTTCCCAAGAGTCGGGAATTCCCTACGCGGAAGGGTTGATTAAAAATCGCTATGTGGGACGCACGTTTATCCAACCGACGCAGAGTATGCGAGAGTCGGGGATTCGGATGAAACTGAATCCGCTGAAAGATGTTCTCATGGGTAAGCGAGTGATTATTGTGGACGATTCGATTGTTCGGGGAACCACGAGTCGGAAGATTGTCAAAGCGTTACGGGATGCAGGGGCGACTGAGGTTCACATGCGGGTTTCTGCACCACCTGTGACTCATCCCTGTTTCTATGGAATTGATACCGATTCTCAAGACCAGCTTATCGCCGCAACCAAGTCGGTTGAGGAAATTGCTGAACAAATTGGCGTGGATTCTCTGGCGTATGTGAGTTGGGAAGGTATGATGCTGGCGACTCAAGATAATGCGAATACGTTCTGTTCGGCGTGTTTTACTGGAGATTATCCGATTCCAGTTCCCGAACGACTAAAACGGTCTAAGTTGATGCTGGAAGAAGCGAAGGTTTAAGCAACTGGTGCGCCCCTACTGTTTTTGGGCACTTCAAGCTACCTTTAGGGGCACGATATTATCCATTGGTGTCAACTTAAGGTGAAAGCTCGGTTGAGCAAGGGTGTCGGGTGTCGGGTGTCGGGTGTCGGGTGTCAGGATGGAATTGTCTGTTGGAGGCGAAAAAACCTCACACCTACCACCATTCACCTCACCTATTCA
>NZ_JAVKEA010000232.1:0-8876 GCF_040221695.1 Coleofasciculus sp. E2-BRE-01
AGTATTGGACAGCAATAGCTTTAACCGTTTTTACCCGAATTTCAATTTATTTTGAGGCGATCAAAAGCTACAGCCCTTGTGTGGAAAACTTTCTGACTCATTAAAACTGATAATTTAGCACACTAAGTCCGGAAGACCCGACTTTAACTTCTTCTCCTCACCCATTAGGAAACATTCCCTTCCACAAAATCCTCAACCATCAACACCCGTAACTCAGAAACTCGTCGGAATTGGTCATCATTGGTTAACAAAGCCTCACACCCGCTTCTAATTGCTGTCGCCACCTGCAACGCATCAGGAATTTTCAAATTATATTTTGCTCTTAAATAGGCTGCCTGATAGCCAATTTCCGTATCAGTATCAACCATAAAAATCGGTTCACCAGCAAGGAGAAAATCAACGAAGTCTTCTTGCAATTTTATATCTTTCCTTTGAAGTGGTTGAACTCATACATTCTGCCAACGTCACTGGAGAGATAACTGCTTCTATTTCCCCAGCTATCAGTTTATCAATAACAACCTGTACCACGTCAACAAAATCAGGATTTTCTTCAACAAAATAGATAACCGGAGCCGTATCAATAAAGATTCGTTTTACCCCCTCTAACGCCTCATCTAACCTCACTCAGGCTTCCTCCATACCCGTTCACGTTCCTCCCATTCACCCCGCATCTGACTAACCCATTTCTGAGCATCTTGACCTGCTAATAAATTGGGTGCAATTCCACGAAATTCTTGTAAAGAACGCTGACGTTTTTTGTTTTTGTTTTCAGCAATGTATTGCAGTAAATGCTCATAACCTGCATCAATCGCCTGACCTCTCTCAACCTTATCATCTTCCTGAACACGCCGTTCTAAATAATGTAAAACCTCAAGCCGTTCTTCCTTATTCAAATTATCAATTTGCGTGAAAACATCTTTGAGTTTTGGACTCATACTTCCTCCAAAATCCTTAAAATAATCCTTGTTAAAACTAAGGTCAGCAGGTAAACCCTTCGCCGCCCCAACTACCCCTAATTTTAAGGCTAAGTCATAAGCACTTTCTGCTATTATCTCTGCACCAACCCATCTAACATCTCAACCACCATCTCAACCACCTCATCCATCTGTCGCCAAAACTCCCGCCCCGACTCCTGCCAATCCGACCATAGTTCCGGTAAACTACGCTTATCCGTCTCTGTCCCATTCTCCAATGCCCTCCGCACATAAAGCAGAATCGACAAACTATAATCTTGTTGACTCACCTGCTCAACCGTCACCACCTTAGCAAACCCCTCATCTTCGCCGTCGCTGCGATTGGCGACCCTCTTATCCGATGGAGCTAACGTTAAGTTGTGACTTAATGTTAAGAATCAGGCTAGATTGACCTAAAAGCATAACCAAAATCAGGCATGATTAGGGCAGCCCCGTTAAATGCTGGAGGAACCTATGTCATCGGCTCCGCTATTTAGCGATCGCACTCATGCCGGTGAGGAACTCGCTCAAGCTCTGCTTACCCAGATTGCTGAACTGGAAATGACGACGGGTGAGACTGTATCACCAATGGTGTATGCACTTCCCCGTGGCGGTATTCCTGTCGCCGTACCGGTTGCTCGTCGGTTAAATTGTCCTCTGGATATCGTGGTGGCTAAAAAAATTACCACTCCCCAAAATCCTGAATTAGCCATTGGTGCTGTCACCTCAGACGGACAAGTGTTGTGGGCGCAACAACGATTATGGGGACGACTGAAGGCGAATCTGCGAGAAACCGCCCTGCGTCATGCTCAAGATAAAGCTCAAGCTCAACTTGCTGAATTTGCCCCAGGTTGTCCTCAGGCTAATCCCCAAGGAAAATTAGCCCTTTTGGTGGATGATGGGATTGCTACGGGGATGACCATAATCGCGGCGACTCAAGCGTTGAAAGAGCATCATCCTCACCAGATCTGGATTTGTACACCCGTCGCCCCAGGCGGACTGATCAAGAGGCTCGGTCGTTTTTGCGATCGCTTAGTTATCCTGGAAACACCGGATGACTTTCTCAGTGTCAGCCGTTTCTACGGGGAATTTCCACAGGTCAACACAGATGAGGCGCTGGCTTATTTACAAGACTACAATCATCTTCCCTACCAACAGTAGCCAAATTAGTTCCCCTGAATTATCTTAAACAATAGTTTTAGCTGATGAATTTTTTCATGAGACATTTGCAATTCTGTTGGCGCACCTTGGTGCTTTCCACGCAGCAAAATCCACCGGAGTCGATCGAACATTTGATGGTATTGTTAACCCTGGCTTTGGGCTTAAATTGGGTCTTTCAACCGGACTGGCAATACCTTGTCCTCAGTTCTAGCTTTGCGATTGGTGCAGCCGCATCCATGTGGGTTAGGGAAGCATTTATCCCGTCACCACGTCCCCGTGTAGTTATGGTTGTCGCGATTACTGTCTTACTACTCTATAGCATTTATGCCTTTGCCAATGTTGCTTATGACGTAGCAATCAGTTAACGCTGCGGCTGGTGTAAAATTAAACGATTGCCGTTGGGGTCGTAAGCGTAGATTTCCCGCCCATGGGACGCGACGATGATTTCGCCCGGTGGCGGATATCCCATGTTACTCAACTGTGCGATCGCGGCGTCTAAGTCATCAACGTCTAAACACAAACTCAACCCACTTTGCTCAGACTGCTCAAATTCCTGTCGATGATTATCCCTGGGCTTAAATAATCCGAGTCGCAATCCAGGTAGCTGAAACTCAGCATAGGTATTGGGACTATGGCAATGGGGAGATTTAGCGAGTAATTGACTATAAAATTCAACCAGTGGCTCGATATTCGTCGCCGCTATGGTAACCCAAGCCGTCTTATAGTGAAATTTCATCCCTATCGCTAAGTCCCTGAATATAACTTCTGTCGGGCGGAGTTAAGAATTGTAAAAACCCTCAATCCCTTGTCCCGTTCCCTGTTCCCTGTTAAGAGTTCCCCATTCCAGAGAAATTAATCCCCATCATTCCCGAAACCCCTACAATAAGATGAGTAATTCCTTTGAAGACACCAAGCCTGAGTATGCCCAAAACCGTTGCCGAAGTCATGAGCCGTGACCCGATCGCGGTTTCCCCCCAAACGCCCATCAAAGAGGCGATGAAAATTCTTGCCGAACGACGTATCAGTGGTTTGCTGGTGGTCAATGATGCCGGCAAATTGGTGGGCATTATTTCAGAAACAGATTTGTTGTGGCAACAGACAGGAGTCGAACCCCCAGTTTACATCGTATTTCTAGACAGTGTGATTTATCTAGAAAACCCAGCCCGGTACGAAGAAGAACTACACAAGGCTCTAGGGCAAACCGTTGGAGAAGTTATGACCCACGAACCTGTGGTTGTCAAGCCCGATCAACCCTTACGCAAAGCCGCGAAACTGATGCAGGACAAATCTCTGCGCCGTCTAGCGGTGACTGACAACCAAGGAAAAGTGATTGGTGTCCTCACGGCGGGAGATATTGTGCGGGCAATGATTGCTGAACTGGACGAGTCATAATCTAATCAACCCACCGTCAATTTTAATTTTGTCCGATTACTTATTACTTAATACGTTACAAATGACTGTTTCTCGTGAGTCTGTTCAACAGTTGCTGAGTTCCGAGGACTTTGGCAACCGCCTGAGTGGGGTAAATCTACTACGCCAGCTAGAACCATCGGTAGCTTATGAATTAATCCAGCCGATTGTGACTGACGCCAATGCTCGAGTTCGGTACGCTGCCGTTAGCCAACTTGATACCCTTGGGGATCAGGATTTATCTCTCACCTCGACACTGTTGCGCGATCGCCTCTTGAACGACTCAGAACCCGATGTCCAAGCCGCCGCCGCTGACGCTTTGGGTGCCCTGAAGATGACCGAGGCGTTTGAGGAGATGAAACAGTTATATCACCAATCATCGGAATGGTTATTACAGTTTAGTATTGTTGCGGCATTAGGGGAACTCTCCGATCCGCGTGCGTTTCCTCTTTTAGAAGAAGCACTCTCCTCCGAAACCAGCTTGATTCAAACCGCCGCGATTAGTTCATTAGGAGAACTGGGTGATCCCCGTGCTGTGCCATTATTAGTTCCCTTTGCCACCGACTCTGACTGGCAAGTGCGTTACCGAGTCGCCCAAGCGCTCAAACCTTTCGATACTTCAGAGGCTCGAGCTGCTCTAGAAGCTTTAGCCAATGACTCGGTTGAGCAAGTGGCTCAGGAAGCCAAACGAAATTTGTGATAGGTGGACACAATTAAAGTTAAAGGTGGAGATCGTCATTTGTCATTTGTCATTTGTCATACTTCGGGGTTCATCAATCGACAACTTTCACAAGTCCACGATGCACCCCATAAATCAGCCGCATCAAAATAGCTTCATCATTACTTGTGAAAGAATTGTCCCAAGGCGCTGTCATCAATTCACGCCAGTCAGACAAACTGATCTGACCCTTACACATGATGTCAGCAAATAGTGGTGCCAAACAGCATCGGCTCAAGGTTTGTTCGTCTAGAGGAGCTTGTTCAGTCGCATTCATGGCTGGTTGGGTTGACTTTCAATGATCACATCAATTGTACTCACTCACGATGAGTCGTCCGGCGATCGCGTCACCAATCCCCCAAATTGGGCTAGCTGGAAAACTCGCAAAACCCTGAAAAATAAAGGTTTCCAGGAAAATTAAAGGTTTATAAAATACCCAAAATAAGCCTTGATACGATAAAAATGAATGCCGTTTTTGAAGTTATGAAAACTGTTCCCTGTTCCCTGTTAACAATTCCCTAACCTCACCATAAGAGTTATTCAGCAACTCCTAATTTTTTGTTAATGGAGCTAAGCGGACTCGAACCGCTGACCCCCTCAATGCCATTGAGGTGCTCTACCAGCTGAGCTATAGCCCCGTGCAGCATCTTCCATCATGCCTTGATTCTGTCCTTTCGTCAAGTCTCATTAAATTATTGCCTCCTCAGAGATGATTGAGTTATGAAACCTAAGCCTCACTAAAACGAACCCGAAACCGCCGCAATCCGACTCAAGTAGCCCAAATAGCTGTCCATCAAGAAATATACGACTAACATGGCAGCCGCTGACATCGCCACTAAAGTGCCAGCCAGCATAAAGGAAAACTCTCGTGTGTCAAACGCCTGTTGCATTAAGTGCAGTGACCAAGCAACTAGAGCAATATCGAATATTAAAATAGCAATCAACATAATTTAAGAAATGTAACGTCGAATCTATTCTAGCAGTGGTCTATGTAGCTGCAAACGATCCAATTGTGTGATATTAGTCACAAAAGTTTACGGCAGATCGGCAAGGATTTGAGAACCCTCATGACATCCGGACGGGAACCTGATGATCCTGCAAATAGTGCTTAATTTCCGATACGCTAAGTTGTCCGTAGTGCAGTAAAGAAGCTAAGAGGGCGGCTTCGGCTTTCCCCTCACTCAGGGCTTGATAAATGTGATCACAGGTTCCCGCACCCCCTGAGGCAATCACCGGAATTTCCACCTGGTCGGCAATGGTGCGGGTTAGCTCTAAGTCATACCCAGCTTGAGTTCCATCCGCATCCATACTGGTCACCAGTAATTCTCCCGCACCGCGTCGTTCCACCTCTTTTGCCCAGGCGATCGCATCAAGTCCGGTATTTTCGCGTCCGCCGCGCACGAAAACATCCCAACCCGGATGGCTGGGATCAACACGACGACGGGCATCTATCGCCACCACAATACATTGATTGCCAAAGCGATCGCTGGCTTGATTGATAAAATCTGGATTGCGGACAGCCGCCGAATTAATACTGACTTTATCGGCACCAGCCCTTAACAATAACTTAACAGTCTCTAAGGATTGGATACCGCCGCCAACGGTTAAGGGAATAAACACCTGTTCTGCGGTACGGTAGACAACATCGATAATAATATCCCGGTCTTCATGAGTGGCAGTGATATCCAAAAACACCAGTTCATCGGCACCGGCTTGATTGTAAGCTTGTGCCAATTCCACGGGATCACCCGCATCTTGCAAATTTACAAAGTTGATGCCCTTGACCACCCGCCCCGCCTTTACGTCCAGGCACGGTAAGATTCGTTTAGCTAGCATGTCAGATGTCTTACGCTGTGTGATGCGATAATACTGAGTTCCTTAACTAATCTAAACCTTTTGCGCCTGAGTGTCTTGGTCGCCGATGAAATGATAGGCTGAAATCATGGCTATAACCTCCTTTCGACAATCTCAAGAACCCGACCCACAACCCCAATCCCGTCAGAAAAAAAAGGGTCGCCGTAAGAAACGTCAGCAAGACTTGGAAACAGACTTGTTACTGGCGACGGCGACAGCCGATGAAACAGAGAACCAAGAGGAAGGGATTCGTCCCCATCGGTTAGCCGACTATATTGGGCAAAAAGAACTCAAAGATGTTTTAGAAATTGCGATCGCGGCGGCGAAGGCGCGAAATGAGGCTTTAGATCATTTGCTCTTGTATGGACCGCCAGGATTGGGGAAAACCACGATGTCGCTAATTTTGGCGACAGAGATGGGGACGAATTGTAAAATTACAGCGGCGCCAGCATTGGAACGTCCCCGGGATATTGTGGGGATTTTAGTCAATCTGAAACCGGGGGATATTTTGTTTATCGATGAGATTCATCGCCTCACACGCATGAGTGAGGAACTGTTGTATCCGGCGATGGAGGATTATCGGTTAGATATTACGATTGGCAAAGGGCAATCAGCGCGAACCCGGAGTATTCCCTTACCCCAGTTTACTCTGGTTGGCGCGACGACACGGGTGGGATCACTCACCTCCCCATTACGCGATCGCTTCGGGTTGATCCAGCGCTTACGATTCTACGAACCCGAGGAATTGAGTCTAATTGTGCAACGCACCGCCCAATTATTACAAACGCCGATGAGCGAAGAGGGCGCGATAGAAATTGCCCGTCGTTCGCGGGGAACTCCCCGCATCGCCAATCGTTTACTGAGGCGAGTGCGGGATTATGCTCAGGTGAAAAAGATGGGTGTCATTAACCCAGACGTCGCCGCCGAAGCCTTGGAAGTCTTCAATGTTGATCCGGCGGGTTTGGATTGGACGGATCGGTTGGTGTTAAGTGTGATGATTGAACAATTCCAGGGAGGACCTGTGGGTTTAGAAGCCGTAGCCGCCGCCACCGGAGAAGACGCTCAAACCATTGAGGAAGTGTATGAACCGTATTTATTACAGATTGGCTACTTACATCGAACCCCTCGCGGGCGGGTTGCTACAGACGCGGCTCGCAAGCATCTAGGGTATTGGCAAGAATGATATCCTCAAATTATGCCATCTACAGGATTAACCATGCATGGCTCGGCGCTTGAACTCCTCGTGCGCTCTAGAAGGAAGCGATTCAACTTTTTTGGGCGATCGCTTTCCATTCTCACAGGGCGCTTCAACTTTTGCCCAGTTCTCTTGAATGTAGTTTAGATCGTCCGCCGAAGCCACGTAGCTTTCAACATAGCCACAATTGACACAAACATACGTATCCAGTGAAGCATAACGAGCGCTGGAGTTTCCTAATCCTAGCGTCATCGTATTCAGTGCGGGAAATTTTCGGTTTTTGTTACTTCTGATCTGATAAGATCCACAGGAGTGGCATTGACCGTTCTTCATTGTCATGACTGCTTCAACCTTACAAGTTTGGCTTTCCTTTTGTCTTCATTAGGGAAACGGCACAATCCGGATGACCGTTAACTTTTATTTTCATTTCGCCAATAAAACGTGGGGGTCGTCTAGTCCACAAAATTCTGGTATAATTCAACAGGCTGCTGCCAAAATAGAATTTTTCTCAATATCTTCTGACGTTGCCGGATTTACAGGCGATCAATACTCTAAACTAGCATCAAAATCAACAGGTTAACATAGTCAATTGAATACTGCCCACCTGAAATGTAAATCTGACATCAAATCGGGTTAAACAACCTCACGAAACATGGCTAGAACGCTCATTATGAGGTGATTACCGCTGTGTGCAATCAACCTGATTCGATAGGACATCAATTAACAACCTGTAGGGGCGACCCGTTTACATCAATTAACCACACCCGCCCACTCAATCGGGTCGGGTCGCCCTTTACTCAATGGGGTCTGATCCTCCTTTTGATGGTGACTTTACCCCATGAGAATTACCGTGTCAATAACATGGATAATACCATTATCTGCTTCGATGTCAGGGGCAACAACTGTGGCATTTTTGACTTCAAAACCATCAGAACAGTCAATTCGGATAGACGAACCCTCAACAGAAGTTACCGAATCGACCTTGGCTAAATCAGCTTGAGTCAATTTCCCGGAAACGACATGATACGTCAGAATTCGCGTAAGCTGGGGAATATTCTGGAGCAACGTTTGTATGGTTCCTGGTGGCAACTTAGCAAAAGCGGCATCATTGGGTGCAAAAACCGTAAAAGGACCAGGACTTTTAAGAGTGTCCACTAAACCAGCCGCTTGCACAGCAGCTACCAGGGTTTGGAATGAATCCGCACTAACGGCAATATCGACAATATCAGGCATTGATGTTAACTCATCCTCTGCAAAATAATCTCTTCTCGGATGTTGTCATTCTCCCATATACCTGTGTATGAGCGGGTTTTACAACTCTTGTTTTTTCGTCTCACCCCCATGAATTAAAGCCACCCCGACTTTCCCTAATATGCTCCTAGTAGGGTTTTGAGTGATTCAAACGCTTGAACCAGATTCCTTAATCTCCTTGCTTTGCTAAGTTTCAACGTATCGCGGGAGTCCCCACCCTCAGCGTTAGCAGGGTGGGGAGGGATAGCGGATTGCCGGAGGAACGAAGGCAATCAATCTTGAGGTGCTTCTTGGGATTTAATGTAAGCTTTGACTCTCTCAATGGGAGCGCCAC
>NZ_JAVKEA010000233.1:0-15857 GCF_040221695.1 Coleofasciculus sp. E2-BRE-01
CTGAGTCTCATCATGGTGATCACCTTCCCCTTCAGCTTCCCCAGCTTCCCCTGCTTCCCCAGCTCCCCCAGCTCCCCCAGCTTCCCCAGCTTCCCCATCTCCCCCAGCTCCCCCAGCTTCCCCAGCTCCCCCAGCTTCCCCAGCTTCCCCAGCTTCCCCAGCTTCCCCTGCTCCCCCAGCTTCCCCTGCTCTCTAACCCCACCACCACACCGATTCAGCAGCCCCTATTTATTTGTCGTGAGAGGGGGATGAAGATTATAGTAGCGGTTAGCCCTTCTCTATCCATTTCGCGTTCTTATTCTTATGGCTACTGCCACTTGGACTCGCCGCCATGTCCTTTCCCTGGAAGATTTTACGTCGGCTGAATACGATACCCTCTTACAAACAGCCGCAAGCTGTCGGGAAGTTCTCTCTCGGCGCACTAAAAAAGTCCCGGCTTTGCAAGGTCAGGTGGTGGCGAATATGTTCTTTGAACCCTCAACCCGCACCCGCAGTAGTTTTGAACTCGCCGCTAAACGGTTGAGTGCGGATACCCTGAATTTTGCACCAGGAACCTCGTCCTTGACCAAGGGAGAAACCATTCTCGATACCGCAAAAACCTATTTGGCAATGGGAGCTGATATGATGGTGATTCGCCATCGAGAAGCAGGAGTTCCCCATGCGATCGCCCAGGAAATGGATCGACTGGAAACAAATGTCGGTATCCTGAATGCAGGCGATGGTCAACATGAACATCCCTCTCAGGCGTTGTTGGATTTATTTACGATTACCTCTTTATTAGATTTTGAGTATCCTCGCTTGAAACTCTTAGCCGACAAAAAAATTGCCATTGTCGGGGATATCATCCATTCACGGGTTGCTCGTTCTAATATTTGGAGTCTGACCGCCAGTGGCGCTGAGGTTCATTTAGCGGGTCCACCCACGCTAGTTCCCCAGGAGTTTGCTGAATATGTCCAAGGGACTGGAGATCAGGCTGAATCACCCATCCCCAATCGTCGGCTATTCTTGCATTGGGAGGTTGAACCCGCCCTAAAAGATGCCGATTTTGTCATGACCTTACGGCTGCAAAAAGAACGCATGACCGCGCATCTGTTGCCCAGTTTGCGAGAATATCATCAACGATATGGGATTACGCGCGATCGCTTAAAACTGTGCCATCCTGGAGTCAAAATCCTCCACCCCGGACCCGTCAATCGCGGCGTGGAAATTAGTTCCGAGTTAATGGATGATCCGGAATTCAGCTTAATTTCTCAACAAGTAACCAGTGGTGTAGCAGTACGCATGGCGCTGCTTTATCTGATGGGGAGTGGGAAGTCTTGATAGTTGTTATTGGTCTTATGTCCTTTGTCCTTTTTGAATGAAGGGTATCCTACGAACGCGATCGCATCCCTTAGGGATAGAACAAACCTATAAAAGCTTGTAGGGGCGACCCGCTTCATCAATTAACAACACCAATCCTTTCAATGAGATCGGGTCGCCCTTTACTCAACAGGGGATATTAGGGTTCATTGATCAGTATAATCGAGTTGCGATCGCGTGATATCAAATAATTTCCCATTAAGAAGTTGATACTGATCACTCAACGGTTGTCCCATACATAAAACAGACCATTTGAATAGAGTTCTTAGAGATTTACAGGTATCCGGACAAGACAAAACATGTTCGACATTAAGCCGCTGAAGTATCTTCCCGCCATGTTCCTTTTCCTTGAAATTAGGATATAGGTTTCCGAGATAATTTTTAGGATGACGAATATCTTCCACATCCCCTTGATAATCAGCTAAAGATGTTCCTAGGACGGCGTTAATGGCATTGGCATCAGCTAAGTAGTAAGCTTCTAGCATATTCACCAAAAAATGAACAGAAGCGTGAGTTCTTTGGGTCGCCGGAAGCGTATCAAGGATTTCTCGGTATCGCTCAAAAACCTGTTGTGCTTGTTGCCTACGATCATGCTCTAGGTCGTCCACCATGATGACATAAGTATCTGGTCTGTTTAAATGTTTTCTCGCTTCCCAGGCAATTTGTTGAATATATTTATCCGGAATTCCCTTATTCGTTCCAGTAGCTTTAAGTTTTTTCTTCTTTTTCTGTGAATAGTCGGGCGGAAGTTGAGGAACACGGCGCAGGACTTTAAACGTACACCAACCCGATTCCATTAAAGATTTAAATAATTTAGGCAGATGTTCGGCTTCTGTTTCGCCTGTAACCAGCAATCCGAATTGAAAATAATGATACGGCTGACCCTCAGTATTAATTTGACGACTCATCACCTCTCCTCCTCAAAGGGAGACTTACTTTGAGGTGCAATCATCTCAGCCATATACAGCGAACCTGTGGCATAGTCTTCCAGTAAATCTTGGATAGCTTCTATCTCACTGACCCGTTTCATTACCGTTTTTCCTTGCCCATCAAGTTCTGCGGCTAATATATTCGTTGGCTCAAACTGACTGATCAAAACAGGAGAATGCGTAGCAATAAAAACTTGCTTATTCCATTCTTTGGTCGCCAGTTTCACCGCTTTAGCTAAAACCGCTAACGCCCAAGGATGAAGGGATAGTTCCGGTTCATCCAGTAAAATTAACGAATATCGGCTCAACCCTTCAGAAAACAAGGCGGTGAGATTAATCAGCATCTGAAGATGACCATCGGATACCCCTGATGCTCGAATTAAACCTTGACGCCTTTCATCCAAAAAATTAGTATAAACTGTATATCGACCTGTTTGCTCAAAGGCTAAACCATTGAACGACGGAAAACTTTCTTTCATGAAATGAATAATCGTGTCATATCGGTCATCAACCACTCGTCGATCATGTAAATTTCGCAAGACTGACCATAAATTTTCACACCGATCCTGTAATCTATCGCCATAATCTGATTCCGAACCCAATCGTTTTAGTTTAAATAGAGACGCAGAACGGGAGTCATAGCGACGGACAAGGCGCAGTAAGTTTTCAATATCAGCCGCCGCTGATGCACTGTCTTCCCAGTCTACATACCGCGTTAAAGCTAGTTTTTCGGGATCTTTGAGAGAAATGTATTGGGATTGTCCTCGTCCAACCTGATAAAAAGACGCTTTATCACTTCCTATTTTGCGGTCAATTAAACAAATATTGTCATCAGTTGTATACAACTGTTCTCCCACAAAGGGTTCTATCCTCCCCGATGAATAACCAAACGTAATTTGATAGGTAGCGGAGTGAGTTTGAATAGTAATCGATATCGTTTCTCCATCCTCAGCACCATCCCAAAGTAAACCAATTCCATGATCTCTATCAGAAGCTGCTAAAGACACTCCCCGAATTGCACAGTCTCGAACAAACCAGATTGTATCTAGAAACGTTGATTTTCCTGATCCATTGGGTCCAAATAAAACGTTGAGGGGATTGGTGGTAATGGGAACATTCGCCAGACAGCGAAAATTGTTGATTTGGAGATTGACCAATGGATTAGACATAATCATTTTTTGCCTCTATACAGACGTTCCACCCTGTTCAAGGGAACCGAGAATCAAGTAATCGCTTGTTGGCTATGCTTGTCAAACAGGTGAAACTGAGACCGATCAAACACCACACTAATTGATTGTCCCACAGTCATGCGCGATCGCGGATCGACTCTGGCGATAAATTCGTGATTGCTTGGCGTCGTCAAATAGACAATGATTTCATTCCCCATCATTTCCGTAACGGATACTGTCGCTTTGATAGAAGCTGGACGAATATCTGGGGGAATATAGTCAGGATCATGAATATTTTCCGGGCGAATGCCAAAGATAACCTCTTCTCCTGAATAATGTTGATAAAATAGGGCTTTTTCTGGAGGTATATGGATTTCAAATGAATCGGTCTTTACATACAAATCCTCCTCTTTGCTGATTAGTTTAGCGTCGAAAAAATTCATTGCTGGAGACCCAATGAAACCCGCAACAAAGACATTATTCGGATAATTGTACAGCTTTTCCGGGGTATCAATTTGCTGCAAGACGCCATGATTCATCACCGCAATCCGGCTGCCCATGGTCATCGCTTCCACTTGATCATGGGTGACATAAATAAACGTAGTGCCTAATTCGTTATGCAATTTATTAATTTCTGCTCGCGCTTGTACCCGTAATTTCGCATCTAAATTGGATAAGG
Source organism: Coleofasciculus sp. E2-BRE-01 (assembly GCF_040221695.1). Taxonomy (NCBI): domain Bacteria; kingdom Bacillati; phylum Cyanobacteriota; class Cyanophyceae; order Coleofasciculales; family Coleofasciculaceae; genus Coleofasciculus; species Coleofasciculus sp. E2-BRE-01. The sequence goes on from NZ_JAVKEA010000233.1 coordinate 4,137, forward strand.
GTTCATCCATTAAAAATACAGCCGGATTGCGAACAATAGCGCGACCCACCGCCACTCGCTGGCGTTGTCCTCCGGAGAGTTCTTTTGGTTTGCGGTACAGTAAATGGTCAATTCCTAATTGCTTGGCGGCACTTTCAACACGGGTTTTAATTTCGCCTTTCCGCTTCCCTTGTAACTCCAGGCTAAATGCCATATTTTCATAGACAGACATGTGAGGATACAGGGCGTAAGATTGGAAAACCATGGCAATATCCCGGTCTTTGGGCGGAATCTCATTGACTCGCTTATCGCCAATATAAATACTGCCTTGGGTGATATCCTCAAGTCCCGCCAGCATCCGCAGGGAGGTGGTTTTTCCGCAGCCAGAGGGACCGACAAAGACGAGAAATTCACCATCGTCAATGGTCAGATTTAAATCATTGACTGCGATAAAATCAGCAAAATTTTTACTGACGCCTTCAAAAACAACATTAGCCATTTTAGAACCTGAATTGGGAATTTAGACGTAGATGCCCCAATAGTATGCTATTATAAAATATTAATACTTGCTTGATAAAGGTTTTGTAGCTGCATTATCAGGAATTATAAATTCTTGATTAGGCAATGATGGCTGAATATAATTTAAGGCTTTAAGCTCATTTAAAGTGCTAATTTGCCATAACCAGTCTAAGAGAGCCGATTTTTATCATTAATCGCAATTGATAAATAACAAATTAGAACTTAAACAGAAATTATGCTTAGGGTAAGGACACGACATGTCGTGCCCTTACGTGGTTGTTCAACTGCTGATGATTACCCTTAATTGCAGGCTATAAAAGCAAGAGTTTCAGACATTTTATAATAAGGGTAGTTTGACCAGACAGGCTATTACCGACTGTCTACTTTCTAATAATCTCAATAGACCCGCTATTAGACGAGCTTAGAGAACCAGAGCTGGACAGATTTTCAACCAGGTTTTTGCCCTCTGAGGTGATAGTTCCTGAAACCATTGCGTCACTATGGGCACCAACATACCGATAATTCGATGTGAAGGCGGGTCCTTGATAGTGAGAATGGCTGTTGCCACGGTAGGTATCCCCCATACCCGTCCACCTTACCGCCACATCCACGTTTTTGGTAGCCCCTGACGAGTAATCATTGACTGCGAATGTGCCATTTAACGCCGCTGATTTGAGAGACTTATCACTGGTAAAGTTTACGTCTGTAGCAAAGCCATCACCATAGGAACCTTCTCCAGTACACCAGTTATAGGTAGAGTAATAGATATAGGCACCCTTCTGTGCGGTTGGCGCACCTGGAGCGCTTTTGCTGACGTTATCAGAGGCAAAAATCCCTACACTGGTGTAATTACACTCGTCAGATTGATAAAAGTAGGCATCAGCCGTTTGTCCTTTGACTTGGTATTTTTGGTTGGTGGCGGCGACTGCAGGAAGGCTCAGGCTCAGCAGGATTAAGGTGGCTCCAACAAATGTCTTGGGCATGTTTTTTTTCCTAGAGGATGATTAACCGAGACTGGGATGAGAAACTGGAAGTTCCCAGATTTTAAGAAAAGCTATATTAGGTACTATTACTTATTAAGGCTGTATTCTTTCCCCTCTGTTTCCTGTTCCTGCACATAAGACATTATCCCTTAACTGAACCTGCCAAAATCCCCCGGACAAAATACCGTTGTAGGGCAAAAAATACAATCAGGGGTACAATCATCGTGATAAACGCCCCGGCTGTTAGTAAATGCCACGCTTCACCGCGAGATCCCACCAACGTGGTTAAGCGCATGGTTAAGGGGGCGACATCCGGTGTTCCTCCCAGATAGACTAAGGCGACTAATAAATCATTCCATACCCATAAAAATTGGAACACGGCAAAGGATGCGATCGCGGGCAGAGAAAGGGGTACAATTAAGCGTGTAAATGTGGTCAAATGCGACGCCCCATCTACCGCCGCCGCTTCGATTAAATCCTTGGGTAGGGAACCGATATAATTCCGGAGTAAATAAATCCCCAACGGCATCCCATACCCCGTATGGGCTAACCATACACCTAAAAACGAACCCGATAATCCCAAATGATTATAGGATCGCAATACCGGAATTAGCGTCATCTGTAAGGGAACAACCAGCAACGCCACGACTAAAATAAATAACAACTGACGCCCTGGAAACTGCATCCAAGAAAATGCATAAGCCGCAAACGTGGCGATAGCGATGGGAATAACAGTAGCGGGAATGGCAATGGTAAAGCTATTCAGAAACGCTTGTCCCATTCCTTCCGCTGTCAAGACATCGATATAATTTCCTAACTGATATTGGGTGAAATCAAAGGGATGTTGAAACACCATCCACCAGCCACTTTCTAACAAATCATCTTTCGGGCGTAGGGAACTAATCAATAAGCCAACGGTGGGTAATGTCCAAATTAAGGAAATGACGATTAAACTCAGGTGAACCGGAAGGCTATTAAAGGCATTTTGTAACTGATGAGACAGATGTTTCACAGGATTCGATTTACGGCGACGTTTAGATTTCATCGGCTTATTTATTGCTGACGGAAGCGGCGGATATTCACGACCATGATTGGTATAATTACCAGTAATAAGATAACCGCGATCGCACTCCCCCTGCCATAGTCGCGATAGTTAAACATTTCCTTAATCATCCGCGAGGCAATCACTTCGGTGCCTTGATTCCCCGCCGTCATCACAAAGACAATATCAAACACCTTAAGCACCATAATCACCACCGTCGTTGTTACCACCGCTAAGGTGGAACGAATCATCGGGATGGTAATCCGCCAGAAAATTTTCACCTCACTCGCGCCATCCATGCGGGCGGCTTCGATAATATCTGTGGGAATCCCTTTAACGGCGGCGGAAAGCAACACCAGACAGAAACCCGTTTGCAACCAAATCATAATCGCAATCAGGGCAAAATTGTTAATCGAACGTTCCACTAACCACCCCACAGGTTCAAATCCCAGGCTAGTCACGATACCATTAAGTAAGCCAATTTGCGCTGATCCGGCTGGGCGAAAGGCATAAACAAACCGCCAAATCACACTTGCGCCGACAAAGGAAATTGCCATGGGTAGAAATATTAAGGATTTGGCGAGGGGTTCATAGCGTACTTTATCCATGAGTACCGCCAGAATCAAGCCAAACCCAACACTAAACCCCGTCACCAGAACCAGCCATAACAGGTTATTGCGAAACGCCACCAGCATCGCCTCACTGGTAAACGCAAACTGATAATTCTCCAAGCCGACAAAATTTTGCGATCGCCGATCCAGAAAACTGATGTAAATTGTATTCAGCGTCGGTAGAATTAAGTACGCCGTCAGCACCAGCAGGGCGGGGGCGAGATAAATCCAAGGTAGAATTCGCGATCGCCATTTATGAGGTAAGGTGTTGGCTAGGTAATTCATGGCATAAAATACGCCAAGTACACCGCCACAGCCAATAATTACGGCGATAATTACACTGAGAATTTTACTAAAAACTGACATAAGGTTTTACTTTGACTGGAGGAAACCAATACCGATCAATCCTGTTGCCATCATCTATAATAATCGTTCTCTCCTATCTGTCTGTGCTAAGTAGGGTGCCTTAAAGAGCGTGACATTCACCTTAGTGGCTTGACACAGCTAAAATTGTGGAATAGATTTGACCATTGAATCGGGCGCAAGTCTTTGCGCCCCTACAGTTTCCGGGCGTAATTCTAATTCATCAACTAAGGTGTGCCACGCCACTAGCTTGCAAGCCTAGTAGTTAAAAAGTTGTCATGCACTCGCTGTGCTAAGGTGGGGACTGTCAATTCTGCTGGTTTTCTGCTGGTTTACAGTGTTGTAAAATAGTCGTATTCTCGCTATCCTCTAAGCATTAAACCGATGACTCGCACCAAATCCGTTCGTCCTCGTCGTCAAGGCAGACTATTTCCGGAATATACTATACCCCCAGAGGAGCTAGCCAAACGGGAAGCGGAAAAAAATGCCCGGATAAAGCGCTATCGAGAGATTTTCGCTCAAGTCAGCCCTCAACTCATCCCAGATCATTACAACTGGTTTATGATTATTGAACCAAACAGTGGGGATTATTTTATTGATCCGGAAGAAGACGTAGCGATGCAAAAAGCGCGTCAAAAATACCCAAGCGGTATGGTGGGAATTATGCGCCTTAACGAAACCGGAACTTGTGGCAAGATATGATTTCAGGCAAGTTTGGTGAGATTGGTGAACTGATCTTTGAAATTGATTTAGTTGGCGCTGATGCAGAACGATACCCCATTGATGTGTTACTAGATACAGGCTTTACAACGGGCTATTTAGCGCTTGATGCTCAAGATGTCCAAAGCTTGGGTTGGTCGATGATTGAAGGTGAACGTGCGATGCGAATGGTACAAGGGGAGGATTTTTTTGATGTATATGAGGGCAGGGTTTTCCTGGATGAAAGGGAATATATTATTCCAGTGTTAGCTGGAGCAAGTATTTCTGAACCGCTACTCGGTTTACAGTGGTTAAAAATGCTACCATTGGCGGTGAATTTTGCAGCCGGAATGTTGACGCTGGGGTAAATGGCGAAACGCGATCGCATCCGTTAGCAAGAAGTGCCTGTGAGAGTTTATCGGGGCGGGCGCGAGTCTTAAACAACCCCACCCTAACCCTCCCCTTATAAAGGGGAGAAAACCGGGAGCGAACCACACAGTCATTAATACAAAATACGGGTGAGCAACCCCCGTTATAACCCAGTCCGCGCAGGCGGCCTACCCTTCGGGAAGGCTTCACCTATGTTTGTGTGGTTCCGCGATTTCAATCGCTCCTCTTACTGTTTCAGCTAGGTCAAAATGGATTGAGATACACGAGATTTCATGGGTTCATGGGACTCAATCAAGACTTCAATATCATTCTCGACTTTATTTGCCAACTTTTCTAAAGGGATATCATTGGCATCATAACCAAACGGATCTTCAATTTCTAAGCCAATCGCTTCAATTCCGAATAAGGCAAAAGCAATCACACCCACGGTAGGAATTGTCCACCAGTTCAAATCTTCCACGAGTTGAAACGGCAGCGCCAAACAATATAAAATTAACAGATGTTTTAAGTGGATCGAATAAGCCCTAGGCATTGGCGCAGACAAAATTCGTTCGCAACGCGATAGACATTCAACCAGTTGATCTAGTAATTTATTGTGGGCTTCAAGTTGAATGGTGTCAATATGCTGATGGGCATAGAGTTTGTAGATATAATCACTAATCCATTTAACAACCTGTAGGGGCATATTCACTGTTGTTTCCAGTTCGGCATAATGTTTCACCGAAATAATGCTTTTCAAGCGCTGATTGACTGGCTCTTTTCTCAGATGTGAGATGATCGTAATATAAAAAACATAAACGAGTCGCATATTAGCCAGCTTTTCTTGAATAGCTTCTGGATTGGTTAGCGAAACATTGTTACAAATTTTCCGGGCGAGATTGCGACAAGTAAAAACCATCGCCCCGGCAATTTTCCAGCCTTCCCAAAATCGATCATAGGCTGTATTCGTGCGGAAAACGAGGAGCAATCCCAAGACGATACCGGGAATTAAACCCGCTAGCGCTGGCTGATGAACTCCAGTAAATCCTCCTTGATGAATCAGGGTGATTAAGAGAGCGAAAATCATACTCAAGCAAACCTGTTGTTTGATCGCAGGTATTACCGAATCTTTTAAGTCCAAAACCAGTTTAAGCCAGTTTTTGGGTTCAGCACTCATATCTATGTCCTTCAAGACTATCGTTATCCGACTTATACCGAGTTGCGTTCTAATATGTCATTAGCAGAATAAATTAATTAATTTAGTATAAATTGCACTTGACAAGTATTCTCGAAATAAGTATCATATAATGTTTTGAAGCGATTTTATAGTCCCTCATGGAATGGACACCCCTGAGATGCTGTTTTTGTTTGCCAGGGATCAGGCTGATAGAAATAGCTGGGCTTGAATAACCGATTTTCCAACTCTAAGCCATAGGTAGGTGTTGTTGAACCGGATAGCGGTGGAACTAGCCAAGCCCAATCCCCGTGAACCGGACGACCACAACGCTTCTCATCCTCTACAAATTGCATGAAAGAATCAGTTAAAGTATGGTGATCAAGAATGCGGACACCCTGTTTTTTGTACGAATGCAGTACCGCAATATTCAGTTCCACTAACGCTGAATCTTTCCATAAACTCATATTTTCACGGCAATCTAACCCCATCTTTTGGGCAATAATCGGCAGCATATTGTAGCGATTGGTATCACTAAAATTACGAGCGCCAATTTCTGCTCCCAGATAGAACCCGTTGAAGGGTGCAGGATATTGAATTCCGCCTACATCGAATACCATGCTGGAAACCGCAGGCAAAGCAAACCACTTGAGTCCTAATTCTTCAAACCATTCGTATCGGGGATGGGATAGGGGTACTTCTAAAATGATCTCTGGCGGAAGCTCAAACCAATGGGGTGCTTTATCACCAATCTGAATAATTAGCGGAAGAATATCAAAGGGTGTTCTTTGATGTTTCTGCCATCCTAGGTTTAAGGCTTGGTCGGTTAACTCCACATTTGCCGGGTCTCCTAAAATGCTGCCATCGGGTTGACGATATCCCGCATAGCGCAACAAAAGAGGATTCCAAATCCGGATGCCTAAATCGGGTTGGAAAATAGTGATAATGGACTGCAAATCTCCATTGTTGGTGGCTAGCTTGATGTGATCAACTAAGGCTTTGAAAATTTCCGCCTCGGTGTCTAGATGTCGCATATCCCGCGTCTGAAGGGTGTGCCAGAAAAGCCGTCCCACGCAGCGATTACTGTTGCGCCATGCTAAACGTGATCCATAAACGAGCTCATCGTAGGTGTGTGTATAAGTTCCAGTACAATCAATCGATTCTTTTACCGCTTGCCAACGGGGAAGGAAGACTTCAGGTAATCCTTGTTCGATATAACATTGCTTTAGGAAGGCTTCGGCTTCCTGGCTGACTGAACCAATGGGTTCGACGTAAAAGCTATGTTTCTCAATGGGTGTGATTCCCCCCGCCAATTGCACAGTAGGACGCTGCACAACCTGACTATGAGCGTTTCCTTCTTCATCCAGTTTTGAGGAGAATAATTCTTGACGAATGGCTTCAGCCGGAAATCCGGCGTCTTCTAAATATCCTCGAACCGTGTCCATAAAGGCTCCTGGTCCACAGAGAAAGGCGACAGCCCCCTCGGTGTAAGGATATAAATGTTGGACGGATTCAGCCGTGAGTCTGCCTTCGGTACGGGTTGCCCGCCGAGTCACAGTCAGATTAGGATGGGTTTGGGTGAGTTGGTTTAACTCGTTGGCGTAGACAAAATTCTCAGGATAAGGAACACTATAGTCGAGATGAAATCGGCGCTTGTCTTGCCGTTGAGCTAAAGTTCGCATCATGGCGATCGCAGGCGTTACCCCAATCCCTCCGGCAAAAAACACTACAGGATTTTCATCCCCTAAGAAATAGTCACCCCGAGGCTGAGAAATACGAAACAGGGAATCAGAGTTAGCGCGATCGCACAACCATCGGGAAAATACCCCCAATTCTTCCCGCTTGACGGTAATTTCGTAAGTTTCGGTTGACTCAGCCGCAGAGCTTAACGTATACGCACGAGTCACCCAGCGATTATCTACCCGCCCTTGAATTAGAATATGTTGTCCCGGTTTCGCCGCCACCACAGCTTCCTGCACTGGGCGAAATTCAAAGCGAGTCATTCCAGAACCCAATTGTTCTTTTGTGACTAATTCCGCTACCGCTAGACTCGCAGACCCTAAAAGTTCTTCTAAAAGGGGTTGACATCCGCCACAAATTGTAGTTGCTTGAGTCTGCTCCGCAATTTTCTCTAAAGTATCAAGTCCTCCATCAATCAGGGATTTCAGATGACCACAGGTTATCTTAGTGCAATTGCAAATTAGGTCATCATCGGCTCCTAAGTTGGTAGCATTTTCGATTTGCAGTTCTCCAAGTTCCCGAAACAAACTGATTTGCCAACGGGGAATCGGTTCCTCTTGAAAAAACAACTGAGTTGCTAGTCGGACTCCCGTCCAACGCCCCCGTACAGAAAGGCTCACTACCTTGCCATTTTTTAACCGGAAAACCCGTTCTCCTCCTTTCTCTGGGATGTATCGCACTTGTTCGGTTTCTTTTATCTCCTCATCTGCCCATCGCCACTCTAAGGCTTCATTATCTAGCGTTCGTTGACCAATCAACAATCGGTCATTACTTTGTAAAAGACGGGTGGTTAATGCGGGACGTCCTGCTAACTGTCCTTCATGTAGGGTTAAAATTCCCCGTCCTGGTAGAATATGAACGTTAATTAAATCTAAGGCATAAGGGGTTGCCCATTGGCTTAGGGAAATACTCCCTTGTCCCAACCACCGAACTAATTCTTGGTGTTGGTTCGGTAAACCATATTGATTCAGCACAGCTAATAAATCTAGTCGAGCTTGGGCAGTTTTTTCGTCCATTCCCGCTATAGTCCAATCGTAGAACACTGCCGCACTGGGACTATTAAAATAATAAACATCTGTGGGAACATCGGCTAGAATTTTATCTAAATGCTCCTGCAACCCATGGCTAAACTCCTCAAAGTCGATTGAGCCATTTTTATCGGTGTCAGCTTCCTCTAAAATAGTCTGAGCTTCATCATGGCTGTATCCTAATTGCAACAAATAGGGCAACAGTTCTTCGGCATCAATCTGTCCACTAGCATCCAAGTCTATAGCTTGGAAACGACTTTGGGCAAATGTGTGACTGTTGGCATTTTGCTTGAGTATCTGAGACAGTTCTCTCGCCATATCCTCTCCGGTGAGTTGCACTGGACCCGTTAAGATATCAGGAGGGCTGTTGTTTACTTCACCGACAACCCATTGATACAGTCCCTGACTAATCACATCCGGTGCAAGCCACGGTAAGGCATTATTTCCTAATGGTAAGGATAGAGTGCGGCGATATTTTAATTCTTTTTTCTGATCCAGCAACTCAGAAAACAGCGGCGCATGGCGTAAGATGAGAGTTTCTAAGTTGGAGTGGCGCACCAGGTTTTCTGCCTCAGCTAGGGTTTTGCCTAGTTCACTGGCTTCGGGGCAAGCTGGCGCTACCCAGGCTAATCGCTGAACGCCGATTTCTTGGGTCAGTTCTAGAAATGAATGGGTCAGTTGTTTAACATCAGGTAAGTCAGCGGGCATAATAAACATGACCGCGATTTCACTGTCCGAAATTCTGTCTTTAATAACTGACTGACGCATCGGCAAATCAATGGTAAACCAATCGATTTTTGTTGATGAGGAAACCGTATGATCACGCTTCAACCCACGCACCTGAATCATTGAGGAAGCGTTGAGAAACTGGATCAACTGCTGGGCGGGTAAATAGTTTGGATTTGAAACAAAAATAATTAGATTATGAGGAGATACAATGGGAATCATTTTATTTTAAAATAATCGCGTATAGGATAGAATACGTCGTTGAAACTTTATTAAATTTAATCCTCAACTTGACCATAATAGAGGTTTACCTCCCACGGATCTTGATGTTTCTATCTCTTCAAGTTCATCGGCAAGGTTTACAGAGAGTTCCTGAGTCAGAGTATCAATCATGTTCATCTGCATGGGAACGATCAATCCTACTTGTTCCATGGCTTCAAACAACATATTTTGTTCTGTTTCATCTAAATGACCATCGGCTTCCAATAAATTCGCTAATAAGTTTTTATTTTTGAGTAAATTCAGCAAACTTTGCTCTTCTTTGAGCAGAGGCAACAGCAAGGTCTCGTACTTTTCATCTGGGACAGAAACAGCTAAGGCTAATTGAAGCATTAAACGTAGGTTGCTCTCAGGTGGAACTGAACAGAGGAAAGCTATTATTTTGGCTAATTTTTCTTGATTCATATTATTTCTGTGAGTTCCATTCGTAAAAGCATATCACAGCTTTATACAATTATTTATTGAGAAAAGTTAATTTTGACAACAAAAATGTGAACCTAAGCTGTAGAACATAATAGATGATGCTCAAGTAGGTAGAGACAAAGAAAAGTTACTGACGAACATCTATTTTTCAAGTTATCAGTGCGATCGCGCTTCCAGCCCATGTTCCCTAATTTGCCAAATGGATCAATCTCCAGTTCTCTCAAATCAGGAAGGAAATGTCAGTTGGGTACAGAGTGGACTCTGACAAACCCATTAATATAGAGAGACATGGCACAACTGCAAAGCAAGCGAGTAACTGATGACTTCAACTCTGCTCAAAACTCCACCTCTAAATGCCCCAACTATTGAGACATTACCAAATGGTCTAACCATTGTGGCAGAGCAGATGCCTGTCGATGCGGTTAACCTGAATGTCTGGGTAAATGTGGGTTCCGCCGTTGAACCTGACCCGATTAACGGGATGGCGCATTTTCTCGAACACATGGTTTTTAAGGGAACACCACGCTTGAACAGTGGCGAGTTTGAGCGGCTGATTGAAGAATGTGGTGCGGTGACGAATGCGGCAACCAGTCATGATTATACCCACTACTACATCACCACAGCACCGAAGGATTTTGCTCAACTCGCGCCCTTGCAACTGGATGTGGTGTTAAATCCTCTGATTCCCGATGACGCCTTTGAACGGGAACGGCTAGTGGTGTTAGAAGAAATTCGGCGTTCGGAAGATAGTCCCCGTCGCCGCACCTTTCGGCGGGCGTTAGAAACCAGCTTTGATTACCTCCCCTACCGTCGCCCGGTACTTGGACCTACCTCTGTGATTGAAAGCTTAACTTCTCAGCAGATGCGGGACTTTCATCACACCTGGTATCAACCCAAGACGATGACAGCCGTCGCCGTGGGTAATTTACCCGTGGACGAGTTGATTGAAACAGTGGCGCAGGGATTTGCTCAAGCTGGGGTTAAGGGTGACTCTGAGTATACCTCCCGTCTCACCTATAAGCCAGAAGCGCCGTTTACCGACATTGTGCGCCGAGAGTACGTAGACTCGACATTACAGCAGGCGCGATTGGTGATGGTGTGGCGAGTACCGGGATTAAAACAGTTGGATAGTACCTATGCATTAGATGTTTTAGCCGCTATCTTAGGACAGGGGCGGATGTCGCGGTTGGTGCGAGATTTGCGCGAAGACCGTAAACTGGTGACTCATATTGGGGTGAGTAATATGACTCAGCAGCTACAGGGGATATTTTATATTTCCGCCCAGCTTCCGACAGAGAACTTGGACATTGTGGAAGCAGCGATTGGGGAACATATTCGTCAGCTACAAACGGAATCTGTCGCGGCGGCAGACATTGCCCGAATTCGTACTCAGGTGGCGAATCGCTTTACCTTTAGTAATGAGAAACCGAGCGATCGCACCAGTCAATATGGGTATTATCACTCGCAATTAGGGGATTTAACCCCAGCCTTAAATTATCCGGCTCGCATTCAAGCGGTCAAGGCTCACGATATTCAACAGGCTGCTCAGGATTATCTGGCAACGGATGCCTATGGTATTGTGACGATGAAACCAGCGTAAATAGACGGGACGAGATAAATAAGATAATAGGGCACGGCAGATAATAGGGCACGGCAATGCCCATGGGTGTCAACTTAAGCCACATTACCCACGATAGGATACTGGGTGTGGGGTATGGGGTGTGGGGTGTGGGGGAAAGCGAGCAATTTTGGGGAGCTATGTATTAAACGGAACCTGTTTGAAAAA